>JBPCRR010000361.1:0-13496 GCA_050996645.1 Acidimicrobiales bacterium
GCTACGGGATGGTCCACGCCAACGGCGGCAACGCCACCAAGCACTCGGTGGCGGTCTACTCAAACGAGCCACCCGAGCGATTCGCGCGCGTCGACGCCCAGGAGCATGTAGACAGCCAGGCGCGACCCGAGCTCCCTGCCGACTGGTCGGGGCGGGTGTCGATCGAGGCCGCGACGGTGGTCTACGACAGGGAAGGGCCCTCGCACGTCTTCGCAGCGATCCGCTCGGAGGAGGGACCGCGGGGGTGGGCGACCAGCCGCGACACCGACCTGATCGACCAGACCATCCGCGCGGGGTTGGCGAACCGTCCCGGTCGGCGCTCCCCCGGCGGCGAGCTGCTCGCCTGACGAAGGTCGCTCAGCGCCGCTTTACTGGTGCGCCCACTGCCCCGCCCGCAGCCGGGCGATGCGATCCTCTGTGGGAGGGTGGTCCGAGAACCAGTTCTTGAACGCAATCTGGCGCCCGTTGAGCGGGTTGACGATGTACAACCCGGCCATCTCCGGACGCACTCCCGGCATGGGCACGCGCCGCGAAGCCACCTCGAGCTTCTCGAGCGCCCGGGCCAGAGGCTCCCCATCGCCGATCAGCCGAGCGCCGCTGAGATCGGCCTGGTACTCGCGGCTACGTGAGAGGGCCAGCTGCAACAACGTCGCCGCCAGCGGAGCCAGGATGATCATCGCCAACAACTCGAAGATGTTCTGACCCTCGTTCTCGTCGCTGCGCCCGCCCATGAACAAGGCACTCCACGCCGCCATCCGCGCCAGCAGCGTGATGGCCATGGCCACGGCCGCCGCCACTGAAGAGATGAGGATGTCGCGGTTGCCGACGTGGCTGATCTCGTGGGCCAGCACCCCGCGCAGCTCGTCCCAGGTGCAGACCTCGAGGATCCCGCGGGTAACCGCCACCGCGGCGTGCTCGGGGTTGCGGCCCGTCGCGAAGGCGTTGGGCTGGGCGTCGTCGGTCACATACAGCCGGGGCATCGGCATCCCGGCGCGCTGGGTCAGGTCCCGCACGATCGCGTAGTACTCGGGCATCTGAGCCTCGGTGACCGGAACGGCTCGCGCAGCTCGGATGGCGATGCTGTCGGACCACCAGTACGACGCCCCGGTGACCGCCAGACCGAGAGCGAGGCCGATGAACAGGCCGCCCCGGCCGAAGAACGCGCCTCCGATGCCGATGAACAGCGCGCCCATCACCGCCAGGAGGGCGGCCGTCTTGAATGCGTTCCTGTGCATCAGCTTCCTTTCACTCCTGGCCGCAGCTCGTCTGACTGCGGTCTACCTCACACACCTGAGAACATCCCAAGCGGCCGGGGTCTTCCTTCACTCGTAGTAGCCGGAGTGTATGTAGACGCAGGGAATGCCCTCGTCGCGGAACATCGCCACATTCCGCCTGTCGTCCTCGAAGCTCAACTGCAGATCGAACCCGGCCGCCCTCAGCTCCTGGACCGACCGCCTCTTGAACTCCCGAGCCGACTCGTAGTCGCCATAGTCCCGCATGATAAGCAGGTCCCAGCGCAGCCCGTAGCGGTGAAGCCACGCAAGGGTCTGGGGTTGCACCCGCGCCGGGCGGGCGGTGAGCAGGACGATCTGCAGGGACGGGTCGAGCAGGCCGAGGAGGCGGCCCACCTCCTCTATCAGAGGGTCGTCCCCGCACGCCTCGAAGAACGCGTCCCAGTCCCTCCAGCGGCCCTCGAGGTAGTGCTGGCGGCTCGCGGCGTCGGAGAGCACCCCGTCGAGGTCGAACACCACCGCGGGACCGGGCGGCACCGGAACGCCTCGCCGGTACCAGTTGTCGTAGTCGGCGGGGCGGGTCACGGACTTGCCAATCTAGGCGCCGCGCAGCCTGGCCTCCGTTGGGCTCGCGGGGTATGGTCGATGTGGCCGTGGGGGACGGCCCTCCTACCATGCCCGTTGTCGCCCCTGTCCCCGACGTGCTCCACTTGCCAGACGCCCTCCACTTGCCAGACCTCCTCCGGTTGGAGGTCCCCGTCGGCGGGCGGGTCCTGGTAGCTGCCAACCTGTCGCTCGGCACCGAGATGCCTGCCGGGTGCGCCTCGACCATCGCAGAGCTAGCCCAAGCCATCGATGCCTGGAACGGCCCCGGCGTGCTGATCTTCAACGGCAACCTCATCGACGCCGGCACCGACGCATCCGCGGCCCTCGGCGGCCAGCAGCGGCTGGTCGAGGCGGTGAGATCGTTTGCAGCTTCGCCGGGCAGGCGGGTTGTGGTCCTCCCCGGCGATCGCGATGCCTCGCTGGGATGGGACGCTGGCGCGCAACAAGAAGTGAGAGACCGGCTGCACGCGGAGCTGGCCTTCGCCCTCGAGCTCAAAGCGCACACGGGGCGAGGGGAGCGCCTCGTGCACGTGGAGCCCGGCCAGCAGCTCGACACGCTGGCGCGCCGAGAGGATCCCCGCCACGCAGGAGAGCGGCCGCTGGTGGACCACCTGCGTCTGGAGATCTTCCCAGCCGTGCGGGCGCACCACGCCGGCCAGCGCGAGCGGCCACCGGCGTGGCTGGACGGCATGGACCGCTTGGACGACGCGGCCGCCTTTCCCCACTACCTCGCCTCACGGCTGGCATACCGCAAGCTCGCCCGCGGCGCATGGCTGCTGCTCGTGCCCGTCGCTGTCGCGTTGGCCCTGCGCCTGCCCACCCTCGCGATCGACAGAGCCCGCAATGACATGTCGGCTCGGGTCGCCCTGCTCGGAGCCGCTGCGGTCGTAGAGCTCGTGTTGCTGGCCGCGCTGGCCGTCGCTGCGGTCCGTGGTGCCTGGCGAGCGCTTGCGGGGTTCACGATCGCCGAGGACCGGCGCGACCCCAACGGAGCCGGCCGCGCCCTCGGCCGTGAGCTCGTCACCTCCGGCCACGCGGGCGTGATCACCGCCCACACCTCGCGCCCCGAGCTCGTGCAGCTCGGCAGCGGGTTTTACGCCAACCCCGGGGCTGTCGGCGAGGTGGTGGCGGAGGTGGCTTCTAGGTTGCCCAGCCTCGGCGCTCCCGCGGTCTTCCTGTCGCATCTTCAGGTTGCCTGGCTGGAGCTGGAGGCGGGTGCGGAGCTCCACGTCAGGCTGTTCCACGTCCGCAGCGACCTTCCGGGCGCCACGCTGCTCGAGAGGTTGGTGGCGCGCCGGAGCGCGGGGTCGACGAACACCAAGGCGCTTCACCCTGCGGTGGTCGCCACGTTCCCCCAGGGCCGCTCGTGGCCCGCCGAGACGAGCCGGCTGACCGCTCATCGCCGTGTGCGACGCGCAGCCGGGTTGTTCGTGGCCGCCGCCGGCTTCGCCTCGCTCGTGTCATCGGTGTCGGAGCCCCTGCGGGACCGGCTCGCAACGCTGAGGGACGTGTTCCCGATCGTGGTGCCAGAGGCGGCCGCAGCCCTCGCTGCGCTCGCCGGCGTCACGTTGCTGGTTCTCGCCCGCGGCATCCGGCGCGTCCAGCGGCGGGCGTGGCTGGTCACCGAGATCCTGTTGATCGTCGCGGCGGTCCTGCACCTAATCAAAGGGGTGGGCGTAGAGGAGGCCGGCGTGGCCCTCGCTGTCGCCGGGTTCCTGTGGGTCAACCGCGGGGCCTTCCAGGCGGCGACCGACCTGCCCCAGATCCGCGGAGGGGTGCTCACGGTCGTCTTCGCTGCCGGCGCGACGGTCCTCGCCGGCGCCGTCGGCTTGGAGGTGAGCGGCTGGGTGCAGGAGATCCGCCAGGGACCGGTTGTACGCCGCCTGTCTTGGGTCCAGGCCGTCCAAGCCACCGCCGAGCGGATGGTTGGGGTCCGCCACGTCGCGCTGCCGCATCGGTTGGACGAGTTCTTCTCGCCGGCGATCGCCACCGCCACGGTCGGGCTCGCACTGGCGCTGCTGGCGCTCGCCTTTCGCCCGGTGGTTCGCCGCCAGCGCTCCAGGCCGGGGTGGCCGGCCGCCAGGAAGGCTCCCGCGGCTGGGGCGACGCCGGCGGCGCTGGCGGGGCCCGCGGCGCTGGCTCGGGCCAGGAGGATCGTTGGGCTCTACGGCGCCGGTACCCTCGACTACTTCGCGCTGCGCGCCGACAAGGAGTTCTTCTTCTGGGGCGACACGGTCGTTGCCCACGCCGTGCACGGAGGAGTCTGCCTGGTCTCACCCGATCCAATCGGGCCGGAAGCAGAGCGGGAGGAGGCCTGGAGGCAGTTCCGGCGCTACGTCGACCAACACGGCTGGGCCCTCGGAGGTCTCGGCGTCGCCGAGGAGTGGTTGCCCATCTACAGGGCGGGCGGCATGCATGACCTCTACGTCGGCGACGAGGCGGTGGTCCGGGTGGAGCGCTTCAGCCTCGAGGGCGGCCGGTTCAAGGGCCTGCGCCAGGCGGTCAACCGGGTCGCCAAGTACGGCTACACGATCTCGTTCCACGACCCCGCCGGCCTCGACCCGGCGTTGCGCGCGGCACTGCTCGAGGTCATGACCAAGAGCCGGCGCGGGGACGTCGAGCGCGGGTTCTCCATGACCCTCGGACGCGCCTTCGACCCGTCCGACAAGGGCCTGCTGCTCGCCGTGGTCCACGGGCCAGCGGGAGTCGGAGAATCCGCGGTGGCCGGCGCTCCTGTGGCCTTCTGCCAATACGTCCCCGCACCCGGGATAGGCGGGTTCTCGCTCGACCTCATGCGCCGCGACAACGGGGAACACCCGAACGGCTTGATGGACTTCGCTGTTGTCGAGACCATCCGGTACCTGAAGGGGCACGCCTACGAGGGGCTCGGGCTGAACTTCGCCACGATGCGAGCCGTGCTGGCAGGAGAGGCGGGCGACGGGCTCTCCCATCGAATCCAAGCGTGGCTCCTGCGCCGGATGGGCGACTCGATGCAGATCGAATCGCTCTGGAAGTTCAACGCCAAGTTCGACCCCGACTGGCAGCCCCGCTACGCCATCTACGACGCCCCCGAGCACGCCCTGGCCACGGCGCTCGCCGTGGCTCGAGCCGAGTCCTTCTGGGAGCTTCCCCTCGTCGGGCGCTTCCTCGTGCCCTCCGTGGACTGAAGCGCGCCGAATCTAGAAGATCAGCGTGGCATCGCGCGCGAGATCGATCACCGGCGAGGAAACACCGGCGAAGATGGTGAACGCCACGCAGACCACGAGCGTGACCGCCACAGTGGCAGGGACCCGCACCCGCCCGGCGGGCGGCGCCAGCAGAGCGACTCCGTAACTCGCTGCGCCGGCGGTGTCACTCGCTGCGCCGGCGGTAGCCAGGTCGTCGGGATCCATGCCGGCCAGAGGCTCCAAGCCGGCGCCGAGGGCGCCGTCGTCTGGGCGCTCCTCGCCCGCCGGGCGGTACATGAGCAGCGCCACCCGGAGGTAGAAGAAGGCCGCGATCGCCGCCGCGAGCATCCCGATCACCGCAAGCGCGTACTGGCCGCGCGCCAACGCTGCTTGGATCACGTAGAACTTGGCGAGGAAGCCGCTCGTAAAGGGCACCCCCGCCTGGGCCAACAGCAGGACGAGCATCGCCAGCGCCAGTGCCGGGCGGCGGCGGGAGAGGCCGCTGATCGCGCCCAGGTCGTTCCTGGCCTCCCCATCGCCCTGGATGACGCTGACCACCGCGAACGTCCCCGCGATGATGAAGGTGTAGGTGAACAGGTAGAAGAGCATCCCCGCGGTTCCCCGGACCGAGGCCGCCTGGAGGCCGATGAGCACGTAGCCCGCCTGGCTGATCGAGGAGTACGCGAGCATCCGTTTCAGGTTCCGCTGCGCGAGCGCCATCACCGATCCGACCAGGAGCGTGAGCACGGCTAGTACCCAGATGATCGGACGCCAGTTCGCCTGTTGGGATCCGAGGCCCTCGATCAGCGCACGTATCAGACCTGCGAAGCCGGCGGCCTTGGCCACTGCCGCCATGTAGCCGGTGAAGGGGGTGGGGGCCCCCTCATACACGTCAGGAGTCCAGAAGTGGAACGGCACCGCCGCCACCTTGAAGCCAAGCCCGACTATCAGCAGCGCCACACCGGCAAGCAGGACACCGTCGTGGCCGAGGGTGTTACGGGCGAGGAACTGCGCCATCTCGGTGAACTGGGTGGAGCCCGTGGCGCCGTAGACCAAAGCCGCCCCGTAGAGGAAGATGGCAGAGGAGAACGCCCCGAGGATGAAGTACTTGAGACCGGCTTCCCCGGACTCGACGCGCCGGCGGTGGTAGGCGGCCAGCACGTACAGCGCGATCGACATGATCTCGAGGCCGAGGAACAGCATGATCAAGCCCGCTGCCTCTGCCATGAGCATCGCTCCGCTGCCGCAGAAGAGCATCAGGACATAGGCCTCGACCCCATCGAGGCCCTCCCGGCGCAGGTAGCTGTCTGCCAGCAACGCGCCGAGAACCGTCGCGACGCTGATCAGCAGCAGGAATAACACGCTGAAGCGGTCGTAGAAGATCTGCTGGCCGATAGTGACGGAGGGACCGTGCTTGCCGATGTCGGACCACTGCAGGCATGACACGACTGCCGCGGCGGCGGCTACGCCGGCAGTTAGCCACGACCACAGTCCGGGTCGGGACCGCTTGGGCAGCACCGAGGAAGCCGCCAGGAGGGCCAGCGCGCCCACGGCCATGATCAGCACAGGGCCGATGCTGCGGTACTCGACCGGTATGTGGATCGAAGCCGGCGTGTTGCAGATCGGACCGTAGACGCCCGACGGGGTGACCTGACACGCGGCGCCCGGGCTGGTTTGCAACCGGAGCACCTCCTGCACCACGGCGCCCAGAACGCTTCCCCCGATCACGGGTTACCTCCAGGGACCGAACCTGCCACCGGCGCGCTGGCGGCGCCGGCTACGCCTGGTCCGCTGAGCTGACCGCCAGGGGCGACGTTGACGTCCTGGCCAGGTGGCACCGCGTAGTTGAGCCGGGTGCCGCTTTCGGCCGGCAGGTGCAGACCGGGGTCGACGTGTTTCACGTGCGCCAGCAGGTTGTCGACCGAAGGCGTGATGCGGTCGAGGATCGGCCCGGGGTAGACGCCGACGAACACGATCCCCGCCAACAGTGGTGCGATCGCTCCCTTCTCTCGCCATGTCATGTCCCGCACCGAGGCGTTGTCGCCGGCCGGCGCGCCGTGGAACACGCGCTGGTACGCCCACAGCAGATAGATCGCCGTGAGCACTATGCCGCTCGTGGCCACCACCGCCCACCACCTGTGGGTGATGAATGTCCCCACCAGGACCAGGAACTCCCCCACGAACCCGTTGAGGCCCGGAAGCCCCACCGCGCTGAGGACGACCAGCAGGAAGACCCCGGCGAAGACCGGCGCGGCCCGCTGTATCCCCCAGAGCTCGCTGAAGCGGTAGGTGCGACGCCGGTCCCAGATGATCCCGAGAAGGAAGAACAGGGCACCGGTGGTCAAGCCGTGGTTGACCATCTCGAGCACCGCGCCGGTGAGCGCCTGAGAGCTGAACGCGAAGGAGCCGACGACTATGAACGCAACGTCGACGATCGAGGCGTACGCGATCAGTCGCTTGAAGTCCTTCTGCATGACGGTGACGACTGACCCATACGTGATGCCCACGACCGCCAGAGTCAGCAGCACCGGCGCCAGGTCGACCGCCGCCGCGGGGAGCATGAAGACCGCGAACCGCAGGAGACCATAGGCACCGAGCTTGAAGAGGATCCCCGCGATCACCATGGACCCCGCGGTCGGCGCGGCGGTGTACGCGTCGGGCAACCAGCTGTGGAAAGGGACCAGTGGGATCTTGACGGCGAAGGCCACCGCGATGGCGCCGAAGATGAGCTTCTGGTCGACCGCCGGCAGCGATGACGCCAGCCTGGTCACGGTGATCAGGTCGAAGCTCTGGTGTCCACCGTTCATGCCGGCGGTCAGCAACACCACCGAGATCAGCCCCACGAACAGGAACGCCGAGCCCGCGAAGGTGAAGATGAAGAACTTCATGGCCGCGTAGTTGCGCCGGAACCCACCCCACCCGGCGATGATGAAATAGCCCGGCACCAGCGTGACCTCGAACATCACGAAGAACAGGAACAGGTCGAGGGATACGAACGTCCCGACGCACGCCGCTTCGAGAAGGAGCAGCCACCCCATATAGGCGCGGGGGTTCTCCCGCACAACCGGGCCGGCCATGGCGACCGGGAACAGCAGGGCCGTCATGGCCACGAGGAACAGCGATATCCCGTCGACGCCGACCTTCCACGAGATGCCGAACTCACCGATCCAGGTGTGGGAGCTGACGAACTGGAATCCCGCGTTACCCCCCTTGAAGGCAACGACGAGCGCGACGGCGAAGCCGAGCTCCGCCACTGCCGCAACGACTCCGATCGGCTTGGCAAGCTCTTCGCGGGAAGCTGGGAGGAGCGCCACGAGGAGGGCGGCGGCCACCGGCAGCAGCACGAGGATGGTGAGTATGGGCAGCCCCATGGTCAGCTCCCCATCCGCACTGCCATGTACAAAAGGAGAACGGCGACCCCGCCGGCGAAGCCCAACGCGTACGTGCGCACGTACCCCGTCTGGATCCTGCGAAGCTGGCGTCCGGTCCCCGCCGTCAATCGGGCCACGCCGTTGACCCCGCCGTCGACGAGCGCCGCGTCCACCCCGAAGGCAAGACCCTCCGCTGCGCCGGCCAACGGGCCCGAGACCGTGGCGGAAACCGCCTCGTCGATGTACCACCCGTGGCGGACCGCCGATGGTTCCAGCCGGGGGTGGACAGGAGTGCGCCACGCGGCGAGGCCCAGGACCAGCCCGACGAGCGACAAGCCCACCGTGACCCCACCGAGGACCCACTTGGTGTTCGTCGCCACGTGGATGGCCGGTGCGATCGAAGCCGGGAAGAGCGGGGCGAGGAAGCGGTCGAGCTTGTCCAGACTCCCGAAGGGAGCGTTGAGCAGCCACCCCCCGCTGGACAGGATCGCCAGGACCACCAGCGGCAAGGTCATGACCCAGGGAGATTCGTGCGGTCGCCCGCCGTCACCGTGGCCCTCCGTCGGGCGGTGGGACTCCTCCGCCCCCGCGCCCCCCTCCTCTGTGGCGGCGCGCCCCACACCCACCGGCGAGCCCCACCGGGCCCCGCCGAAGAACACGAGCCCCATGAGCCGGCTCATGTAGTAAGCGGTGAGACCCGCGGTGACCGCACCCACCGCCCACAGCACGGGGCTCATGTGCCACGCGGCCACGAGGATGTCGTCCTTGGACCAGAAGCCCGCGAACGGCGGGATGGCCGACAAGGCGAGGTAGCCGACCACGAACGTGGGAAACGTGATCGGCAGGTACCTTCGCAGCGCTCCCATCTTCTTCATGTCCTGCTCGTCGCGCAAGGCGTGTATCACGGCGCCCGCCGCGAGGAAGAGCAGCGCCTTGAAGAAGGCGTGGGTGATCATGTGGAACAGCCCTGCGGTGTAGCCGCCCGAACCGATGCCGAGGAACATGTACCCGAGCTGCGAGAGCGTCGAGTAGGCCAGCACCCGCTTGATGTCGTCCTGACCGCAGGCGATGGTGGCCGCAAAGATTGCGGTCGCCGCTCCAACGACCGCCACCGCCCACTGGGTGGAATAGCTGAAGTGCAGGATCGGAGCGCTGCGCGCCATCAGGTACACCCCGGCGGTCACCATGGTCGCGGCGTGTATGAGGGCAGAGACGGGCGTGGGACCCTCCATGGCGTCGGGGAGCCACATGTACAGCGGCAGCTGGGCCGACTTGCCGCACGCTCCGAGCAACAGCATTAGGCCGAGGCCTGTGGCGGTAACGCCGGCCAGGTGAGCGCCAGCACCCATGAGCGGGCTCAGCACGTCGGTGTAGGCGAACGAGCCGAAGTGCCCGAACATCAAGAACAAGGCGATCATGAACCCGACGTCGCCGATCCGGTTGGTGACGAAGGCCTTCTTGGCGGCGACGGCCGCGCTGTTGCGTTCGAACCAGAAGCCAATCATGCCGTAGGAGCAGAACCCCACCCCTTCCCAGCCGAGGAAGCTGAACAGGTAGCTGTCGGCGAGCACCAGCACGAGCATCGAGAACAGGAACAGGTTGAGGTAGAAGAAGAAGCGCGGGTAGTCGGGGTCGGCCTTCATGTAGCCGATCGAGTACAGGTGGATGAGGCTTCCCACGCCGGTGACGAACAGCGCCATGGTCATCGACAACGGGTCGACGAGGAGCGAGAAGTTGAGGTGCAAGGCGTCGACCGGGATCCAGGTGAAGATGTTGAGGTGGACGCTTCGCGCTGCGCCGAGCCGGCCGATCAGGGCGTGCCAGGTGACCACCGTGGCTGCGAACGACCCGAACGACAGCACGGTGGCGAGCCAGCCGGCCAGCGGGTCGCCGAAGCGCCGTCCTACAAAACCGAGCACGACGGCGCCGGCCAGGGGGAGCGCGACGATGACGTAGGCGGCGTTCAAGGGTTCTCTCAGCCCTTCAGGACATGGAGGTCGTCGGCGGTGGCATTGGCCCGGCGGCGGAATATGGCCACGATGATCCCGAGGCCCACGACCACCTCGGCCGCGGCGACCACAAGGACGAAGAACACCGACGCCTGGCCTCCCACGTCGCCGAGCATCCGGGCAAAGGTCACGAAGGTCAGGTTGACGGCGTTGAGCATCAGCTCCACGCACATGAACATCACGAGCACGTTGCGCCTGATCAGCAGGCCGGTTGCACCGACGCCGAACAGGATGGCCGCAAGCGTGAGGTACCACGCACCGGGAACGCTCACGGCTCGACCTCCTGTCCGGCCGGGTACTGCGGGTCGGGCGCGGATTGCTCACGGGCGGTGAGCTCGCCAGCCGTGCGTTCCTGGCCGCGCGCGAGCACGACTGCAGCAACCACCGCTATCACCAGCAGCGCCGAGGTCATTTCGAATGGCAACAGGTAGCTCGTGTAGATGGCCTGGCCGACCTTGTTGACGTTGTCGCCGCTCACCGTCAGGTCTCCGCCGAAGCCGTGCAGTCCGCTGGTCCAATCCTGGGTCCGCGACACCACCAGAAGCTCGACGAGCGTTACTGCACCCAAGACTACTGCGACCGGCTTTTGAGCCTTGAAGCGCTCGCTGCCGATGGCCTCCCGGCGGTCGACGCCGAGGAACATGATCACGAACAGGAACAGGATGACGATCGCCCCGGCGTAGACGACTATCTGAACCGCGGCCAGGAAGTCCGCCTGCTGGTCGATGAACTCGACGGCGACGCCGAACAGCGTCACCACCAGCATCAGCGCGGAGTGCACCGGGTTCCGCATGAGGATGACCCCGAAGGCCCCCGCCAGGATGAGGACAGCGCCGATCAGGAACACGGCCCAGGCCGAGGCCTGGGCGAGTTGGGCACCCGAAGCGGCTGCGTTTGCGGCGAGTAAGGCGGTCATGGCTCCGACCCCGGCCGGCGCCCAGGGTCGAACCGACGCGAGGGCCGCTCCGCGGAAACGCCTATCCCCCTGAACGCAGCCGCCGAGGCCTCTCGGAGAGACACGTCCGTGTCCGCCGGAACGTCGGCGGATTCGGGGTCGGACTGACCAGGTTGTGCCGGGCGCACCCCGTAGCCCAGCTCCGCCGACCACATGGGCACGCCTTCCATTGCGGCCACCCCGCCTGGAGCGGTGGCTCGAACCCAAGCCGAGGTGTTGCGGTCGTCGCCCTCCCTCCAGTCCTCCCACGGCAGCTCCTGGGGCATGCCCTCGTCGTCCACCAACAGCTCGGCCTTTGTGTAGATCGCGTCCTCACGGCTGGTGAAGGAAAACTCGAACATCTTCGACTCGGTAATGGCCTCGGTAGGGCAGGCCTCCACGCACATGTCGCAGTGGATGCAGCGGAGGAAGTTGATCTCGTAGACGAAGCCGTAGCGTTCGCCCGGAGCCACCGGGGCGTCCGGTGGGTTGTCTGCTCCTCGTACGTAGATACAACGAGCAGGGCACACGCCGGCGCACAGCTCGCAGCCGATGCACTTCTCCATGCCGTCCTCGTAGCGGTTGAGCACGTGGCGGCCGTGAAAGCGTTCCGGCTTGGGACGCTTGTCCTCCGGGTACTGGACGGTCACCTTCGGCTTGAACGGCACCTTCCCGGTGACGACGAATCCCTTGAAGAAGTTGAGGAAGCCACTCACGACCGGACCTCCTCCCGAGGATTCGAACGGTCGAGCTCGATGCGCCGCGCGTCGGCGCCGACGTCGATCGCCCTGAGCAGGATGGCCGCGCCGAGCGCGCAGCCTCCCGCCGCGAAAAGCCCCCAACGCAGTGAGATCAGCGACCCCCCCACCACCATGAGCATGGCCAACGACAACGGGATGAGCCGCTTCCAGCCCAGCTCCATGAGCTGGTCGTAGCGCATGCGGGGAAGTGTTGCCCGGAGCCACACGAAGACGTACAACACGATCAGGACCTTGACCACGAACCACACCAGCCCGATCGAGTGACCGGCTATCCGCGGCCCGTCGGGGCCGCCGAGCCAGAGGGTGACGATTATCGCCGAGTTGGTCACCAGGTTCATGTACTCGGCCAGGTAGAAGAACGCGAAGCCGACCGATGAATACTCGAGGTTGAAACCACCGGACAGCTCCTCTTCCGCTTCGACCAGGTCGAACGGCGCGCGCGTCATCTCGGCGGTTATCGCGATCGAGAACAAGGCCGCGGGGATCAGGAAGGTCCTGAAGACGTTCCAGTGGTAAAGGAACGGGCCGTGCTGCGAAGCCACTATGGCGCTCGTGTGCAGCGAGCCGGTTACGAGCACCACAGTTGCGACTGTCAGCCCGAGGACCGCCTCGTAGGACACCATCTGGGCGGTCGCCCGCACCGATCCAAGGAGCGGGTACTTCGAGCCCGACGACCAGCCCGCCAGCATGACCCCGTAGACCGCCACTCCTGAGGTCATGAGCAGGAATAGGATCCCCCACTGCGGGTCCACGAGCTGCAAGCGGGTGGTGTGATGCGCGACCGTGATCGTCCCGCCCATTGGCACGATCGAAAAGGCGAGGAATGCCGGCACGACAGCCAGATAGGGCGCCGCCTTGTACACCCACTTGTCGGCACGAGCAGGGGTGAAGGCCTCCTTGAAGAACAGCTTCGTTCCGTCAGCGAGAGACTGCAGCCACCCGTTGGGCCCAGCTCGGTTCGGGCCGTAACGCACGCCGAGCCAGGCGACCGCCTTGCGTTCGTACATGATCATGAACAGCACCGACAGCAAGACGATCGCGAACACTGCGACGGTCTTGACGACCAGGATGATCCACACCGCAAGGCTGAGCCCGTGGACGAATAGCGGGTCCCCGGTCACGCCAGCGCCGCCACTTCGACCAAGGTAGCTGCGGCGCCGGCGTCGATCAGGACCGACGCGCTCGCTCCCGGCAGGTTCCACGGCACGACGACGACCCCCACCGGGACCCGCAGGTCAGGCACGGCCGGCAGCTCCAACGCTCCGCGCGTCGAGCTGACCCGCACCCGCCCGCCGTCTGCAATGCCGAGGGCCGCGAGCTGCGACGGATGCAAAGCTGCCGCGGGTCCGGGGTGCAGACGAGCGAGGGAGGCTGAGTTCGACACGAGCGTGCCACCGTCCCAAAGGGTGCGGCGCG
>JBPCRR010000381.1:0-10087 GCA_050996645.1 Acidimicrobiales bacterium
TTTGCGGATCCTGCCGTCGGCCAGTCCGGAGACCACGGCCGCGGGCAACACCTCCTCCCCCAGGCGCTACTGGGCGGTCGTTGGCAACGGGCCCGACAGGGTCGCCGCCGCTGAGGTGCGCATCAAGCTGTCCGAGCTGTGCTACAAGTCCATCGCCGAGGACGCGACCGAGGACAAAAAGCACATCGACCTCTCGTCCGAGCCGCTGATCCTCGTCTGCGCGGCGGGGCTGTCGGGGCCCAACGCCGACGACGTGGCAAAGGAGGTGGCGATCTATCGGGCCCACAAGGCGGCGCCGGTGGTGATCGCCACCGAGGGAGAGGCGGCAAGGTTCTCCGAGGCAGTGGGCGTGATCGAGGTGCCTGCTTGCGACCCCGAGCTCGGCTTCGTCCTCTCGGCGATGGTCGGGCATCTCTTCGGGTACGAGGCGGCGCTGTCGATCGACGCCCAGGCCCAGCCACTCCGTGCGGCGCGCGCTGCGATAGAGGCCGAGCTGCCCGGCCGGGCTCTCGGCGCGCTGTCGGGCGCCGCATTGCTCGAACGGCTGGCCCCGGTGCTCGCCGCAGCGGCCCAGCCCTTCTGGCACGGCGTGCGCGCCGGGTCCTACAACGGTCACCTCGAGGCCGCCACAGCGGTCTCGCTCGTATCGCTCCTGCGCTACGCCAGCGGGCTTCTTCCGATCGACGTCTATGAGATCGAGTCCGGCAAGGTGGGCACCCCCGAGACCTTGCTGGCCGATCTGATGGAAGCGCTCACCGCCGGCATAGACGAGCTCACCCGCCCCGTGGACGCCATAAAGCACCAGGCCAAGACCGTCACCGTGGGTATCTCGAGGAGCGAGGACGCCTTGATGCGCTGCAACCTCGTTCGCGAGACGCTGGCCGCCGGCGCCACCGCGGACGGCCTCGGGTACCGGGCGCTGCGGACTCTCGCCGCGTTGGACCCGGCGGTCGACGCGGTCCTCGGCTTCACCCGGTACCGCATCGACTGGTCGCCGGCGGGGGGCGGCCCGCCGCTCGCGGCGGTCGTCGACCAGGGGGGGCTCGCGCAGACGCTGCGGTCCCGCACCGCCGACGACCCGAGGCTGCGCGGTACCAAGCACCGCGCCGCTGACGAGCGTGAGGTCACGGTCGCTCGGGGCCGCAGTGACCGGCGAACGGTGGTGCTCGTTCCCGAAGTCAAGGACAACGTCGTGATCGGCATGACCCTGCTGCACGTTCGGCTGTTCGACCGGATGGCACCTGCGGACGCCAGGGCGGTGCTCACCGGCTACCGGGGGCGGTACTCGGCCCTGGCCGACGCGGTCACCGAGACCGAGCCCGCCTTCGACGACCAGCGCCTGGGCGAGGTGGACCTCGTCGACCTGCTGACCGAGCCGGTCAATGTGCTCGCCGAGCGGTGGCGGCCCAGGGTGGTGCCCGACGGTGCCTGAGCCCCAGTCAGCCCCCGAGGCGGGGCCGGCGCTGATCGGCATCGGCATCGACTCGGTGGACGTCGCCCGCCTGACCGCGATGCTGGACCGCCGGCCGGCCCTGCTCGGTCGGTTGTGGAGCGAAGGAGAGAGAGCGGCGGTGGCGTCGATGGCCAACCCGGTGCCGTCCCTAGCCGGTCGCTTCGCGGTCAAGGAGGCGGTCATGAAGGCCCTTGGCGTCGGTCTCGGTGCCTTCGGCTGGGAGGACGTCGTCACGTCCAGGCTGCCCGGAGGCGCACCGTCGCTGCAGGTCTCCGGGCGCGCAGCAACGCTCGCCGCGGCTCTCGGGGTCAAGGCCTGGCGGGTGTCGATCACCCACACGGCCTCTGTCGCCTCGGCGGTGGTGGCCGCGCTGGCGTGATCCCGGTCCTGGCCCCTGAGGAGATGGCCGAGGTGGACCGGCGCGCGCCCGACCCCGTGGAGGTGCTCATCGGGCGCGCCGGCGCCCAAGTGGGGCGCGTTGCGCGGCCAATGCTCGACGGGCGGGGTTCAGGCAAAGAGGTGGTGGTCGTGGCCGGGCCCGGCAACAACGGAGCCGATGGCACGGCCTCCGCCGCCCTTCTGCGGGGCCGCGGCGCCCTGGTGGAGGTCCTTGAAGCGACAGAGCTTGCACCCAGCGCTTCACTTCGGGGAGCCGACCTCGTGATAGACGCCGCCTACGGAACCGGCCTGCGGCGTCCCTACCGTCCGCCGGACCTCGAGGGCCGTTGCGTTCTCGCGGTCGACATCCCATCGGGCATCTCGGGGACCACTGGCGAGATACTCGAGGAGACCGAAGGCGGCGGGGCGGTCCGGGCGCGCCACACCGTGACCTTCGCGGCCCTGAAGCCAGGCTTGCTGCTCGGGAGCGGGCCCGCCCACGCCGGGATCGTCGAGCTCGCCGACATCGGGCTCGGTGCCGGGGTGGACGCGGTGGCGACGGCGTGGCTGGTCACCGACGAGGACGTGGCGGAGCTCGTCCCGCGCCGAACCCGCGACGCCCACAAGTGGCAGTCGGCTCTGCAGGTGGTGGCGGGCAGCCCGGGCATGACCTGGGCCCCGTGGCTCGTGTCACGCGCCGCGCTGCGCGCCGGTGCGGGCTACGTCCGACTCGGCGTCCCGGGCATGGACCCAGCGGACAGCGGCCTGCCTCCGAGCGAGGTTGTCAGCACCGCGCTTCCCGAGACCGGATGGGCGGCCGCGCTGGGAGAGATGCTCTCGCGCTGCCGGGCGCTGGTGGTCGGCCCGGGCCTGGGCCCCGCCGCGGTGGGATCGTCCAACGTGCCAGGGCCGACCTCGGAGGTGAGTCGCCTGGTTGCAGCAGCGGCGCTGCCGACGGTGATCGACGCCGACGGTCTCGGCGCCCTCGGCGGTGTCGAGGGCCTCGCGACTCTGGCGCGCCGCCGGGGCTACCCGACGATCGTCACGCCCCACGCCGGCGAGTTCGAGCGGCTGGTCGGCGTCCCGGTCGGTTCCGACCTGGTGGGGGCTATGCGCGATCTGGCTGCGCGCACCGGCGCCATCGTGTTGCTGAAGGGTTCCACCACCGTCGTCGGCCACCCCGACGGGCGGGTGCTGCTGAGCGCGTCGGGCGGCCCGCGCCTGGCCACCGCTGGCACAGGCGACGTGCTCTCGGGAGTGATCGGGGCGCTCCTCGCGCGCGGCGTGCCGGCATGGGAGGCGGCGGGCATTGGCGCCCACCTGCACGGCAGGGCCGCCGAGGCAGGCCGACCCGAGGGCCTCGTGGCCTCGGACCTGCCGGAGCTGGTGTCGGGGTGGTTGTCGAGCCCGTGGGAGCGGGGCCGCCCGGCGCGGGACCTGCGGTTGCCGGGGGAAGCCCGCGAAGGCTTGCCACGTTGAGCGGCCATGACGACCCCGGTGGATTTCGGCCGGCGTGGGCAGAGATCGACCTGGACGCACTTCGCCACAACGCAGGCGTTCTCGCGGGGGTGGCTTCGCCTGCGCGGCTGTGTGCCGTGGTCAAGGCCGACGGCTATGGCCACGGTGCGGTCGAGGTCGCCGAAGCGGCCCTCGCCGGGGGTGCGTCGGGGCTCGCGGTGGCGCTCGTCGAGGAAGGCTGCCAGCTGCGCGACGCGGGGGTGGAGGCGGAGGTCCTGCTGCTTTCCGAGCCGCCTCCCGAAGCCATGGAGGAGGTGGTGGCCTCGCGCCTGGTGCCCACCTTGTACACCGAGCAGGGCGTCGGGGCCCTCGCTGACGCGGCGCGCGGCCGCAGCGGAGACGATCCGGTCCCGGTGCACATCAAGGTCGACACGGGGATGCATCGCGTCGGTGTGCAGCCGGCGGGTGTGCTCGACCTGGCCGGCGCCATAGTCGCCCAGCCGAGCCTCCGCCTGGAGGGCATCTTCACCCACCTGGCAGTCGCCGACGAGATCGACGACCCATACACCGCCGAGCAGCTCCGGGCGTTCGACAGGGTGCTCGCCGAGCTGGCCGTGGTCGGGATCAGGCCGGCGCAGCGCCACGCGGCCAACTCCGCCGGCATGCTGTGGCACCCCGAGGCGCGTTACGACCTGGTGCGCTGCGGCATCGCCATCTACGGGTTGGCCCCCTGTGACGCCGGGCGGGCGCACCTCGAGGAGCTCGGGGTGCGCCCCGTGCTGTCGCTCAAAGCCCGGGTCTCGCACGTCAAGCGCCTGCAACCCGGCCAGCGCCTCTCCTACGGCCTTCGCTACCAGTTGGGCGAGCCGGCGGTAGTTGCGACCGTGCCCATCGGGTATGCCGACGGAGTCACCCGACGACTCTCTGCCGCTGGCGGGGAAGTCCTCATCCGTGGCCGTCGCCGCCCCATCGCCGGCACCGTCACGATGGACCAGATCCTGGTGGACTGCGGCGACGACTCGGTCGAGATCGGCGAGGAGGTCGTGCTGATCGGCGCGCAGGGCGATGACCGCCTCAGCGCGTGGGACTGGGCCCGCCGCGTCGACACGATCGCCTACGAGGTCGTCTGCGGCCTCGGTCCCCGGATCCCGAGGCGCTACCGATGACCCCCGCACCACTGGCTGCGGAGATCGGGCCGTGGACCGGGGCCATCGACGGGGTGCGCGTGGGGCACTGGACCGACTCCGTGGCGCTGACCGGCTGCACCGTGGTGCTGCTGCCCGCGGGAGCCGTCGCCTCCGGAGAGGTCCGCGGGGGCGCGCCGGGGACCCGTGAGTGGGCCCTGCTCTCGCCCACCTGCACGGTCGACGGCGTCAACGCGGTCGTCCTCACCGGAGGGTCCGCCTTCGGGCTCGCCGCGTGCGAGGGAGTCGTGAGGTGGTGTGAGGAGCGCGGGATCGGCTATCCGACGCCGGCGGCAGCGGTGCCGATAGTTGTCGGGATGGTGGTTTACGACCTCGGTGTCGGGGACCCCTCGGTGCGCCCCGGGCCGGAGGAGGGATACGCGGCTTGTCACGACGCCGCCGCATCCGGCGCCCTCCGCGCTGCCGCCGACGGCGCGGCGGCGCTCACCGGGAGGATCGGGGCTGGGACCGGCGCGACCGTGGCCAAGTGGGGCGCCCGGACGGACGGCACCGGGCTCGGCCTGGGTCTCGGGCCCGGGCGCCCGGGCGGTCTCTGGTCGGCGCAGGTGGTGGCGTCCCCCGGATCGGAGTCGACAGCCGGATCGGAGTCGGCAGGATCCGAAGCCGGAGGTCGCCTCGTGGTCGCCGCCGTGGTGGTTGTCAACGCCATGGGCGACCTGTGGGACCCCGCTGCGCCCCTCCCAGCGCAGCCGCGCTGGACCGGTGCCGCCGGCGCGCCTGCTGGCCTTGCGACCACCATCGGCGTGGTGGCCACCAACGCGGTGCTCACCAAGACGCAGTGCCTCCTGGTCGCCCAGTCGGCCCACGACGGTCTCGCGCGCGCCATCGACCCGTTCCACACGGGTGCCGATGGCGACGCGTTCGTCGCCGCGGCCACCGGCGCGCTCGAGGCGCCGATCGATTGGGTGAGGGCCTTGGCCGCGCGCGCCACTGAGGCAGCCGTGCGCGACGCGCTGTCCGGAGATCCTGCCGGGCGGCGGGCTACGCGGGGGGCGTGAGGCTGAGACGCTGCTTGGGGACCGTGACCACCACGGTTCCGATCACCTTGTCGGCAAGCGTCTGGCGCTTGGAGTCCCACAGCGGGAACAGCCAGCCGACATAACAGATGATCGTGTCGATGAAGTGGGCGAGCATCCGCACCACCCCCATGCCGGCGCCGATGGGCTGGCCGGTGGTCTCGCTGACGCAGCGCAGGCCGATCATCCGCATTCCGGGCGTCGAGCCGTACTGGCCGAGCTGGACCGCCAGGAAGACGCTGCCGCCGAGGCCCAGCAACACCCCGAGGAAGGTGAACACGCCGTTGACCGCAGCGCCTATGGAATACAGGATGGCAACGACTACCCAAAGGGCGACGTAGTCCACCAGGTAGCCGAGAAAGCGCGAGCCCCAGTCGGCCAGGGCGCCGGGAGCTGCCCCGCCAGGGCCCTGCCACCCTCCGCCGGGTTGCTGCCAGGAGCCCGGCGGAGGTGGGTAACCCCCCGGCGGTGGGTAACCACCCGGCGGTGGCGGGTAACCACCGGGTGGCGGCGGGGGATAGCCACCCTGTGGCGGCGGGGGGTAACCACCCGGAGGGGGAGCTGAAGGGGCTTGCCAACTGCCCGGCGGCTGGTCGGCCCCCGGCGGTGGGTCCTGCGGAGGAACCTGGCTCACGGCGTCACCGTTCCTTGTTCCGGGGCAAGAACGAAAACCTGCCCGCGTCGAGGCCAAACGTAGCAACAACCGGCCGGCGAGCCAACACCCCTCGCGGCGAGGGACCCACGCGCCGGTAGCATTACCCGTCGTGTTGGCGCTCGCCGAGTTGGAGGCCGACGCCCTCGGCTGTACCCGCTGCCCGCTGGCGGCCGGGCGCACCACGGTGGTCTTCGGCGAGGGCGCCCCCGACGCCGGGCTCCTCGTCGTCGGTGAGGGCCCAGGTCGTGAAGAAGACCTCCAGGGCCGCCCATTTGTTGGCCGCTCCGGCCAGCTGCTGGACCGGCTCCTGCGTGAGGAGGCGTGCCTGCGCCGCGACCAGGTCTACATCGCCAACGTGGTCAAGTGCCGCCCTCCGGGCAACCGGGATCCCCTTGCGGAGGAGATCGAGGCGTGCCGTCCCTACCTGGACCGCCAGGTGGAGCTGATCGCCCCCAACGTGATTCTCACGCTCGGCAATTTCGCCACCAAGCTCCTCCTCGCCACCCCTCAGGGGATCACGGCCCTCCGCGGCAGGACCTACCCCTACCGCGGCGCGGTGCTGGTCCCCACCTTCCACCCCGCGGCAGCGTTGCGCGGTGGCGGCACGGTCTTGGCGCAGATGCGCGCCGACTTCGTGCGGGCCAAGCGGGCGCTGGGCGCGCCGGCGCGGTGAACGTGCCAGAGGTGTCCCTGCCCGCAGTCCTCGACTGCCCGAGCCTGGCCGACACAGCGGCGGTCGCGCATCGCCTAGCACCGCTGCTCGTTGCCGGCGACGTGGTGCTCCTCGACGGCGAGCTCGGCGCCGGCAAGACGGCGTTCACCCAGGCGCTCGCAGAGGCCGTTGGCGTCGACCGACCGATCACCAGCCCCACCTTCACACTGGTCGCCCCGTACCACACGGCGCGGGGCTACGACCTGCTCCACGTCGACCTCTACCGCCTCGAGAAGACTTCGGAGGTGGCCGCGCTCGGCCTCGCCGAGCTCCTCGAGGAAGGGGCCGTCGCGGTGATCGAGTGGGGTGCGCGTGCCAATCCGGTGCTCTCGCCGAACCACCTCTCGATCAGCTTCGAGGTGCTCCCCGACGGGGGAAGGCGCCTGACCCTGACCGGCGAGGGCGCCGGATGGCCCGAGCGCTTGTCGGCGATCGCCGGCGTCACGTGAAGGTGCTGGCGATCGAGACCGCCACCCCGGTGTTGAGCTGCGCCCTGGTCTGCGCCGGAGCGCTGGCCGGGGAGATGGAGGCTCCGGCGGGAAGGCGCCACGCGGAGGTCCTGGCGCCGGCCATCCAGGTCTTGTGCGCCGACGCCGGCGTCTCGCTACGGGACCTCGATGCGGTGGTGGTCGACGTCGGACCGGGGCTGTTCACCGGGCTGCGGGTGGGGATAGCGACCGCCAAGGCGCTTGCGTCCGCCTTGGCCCTGCCACTCGCGGGCGTGACGAGCCTGCAGGCGCTCGCCCTCCCCCACGTCGGGGACCGGAGCCGGATCGCCTCGGTGGTCGATGTGCGCCGCGGGGAGGTGGCCTGGGCGCTGTTCGCCGGCGAGGTGGGCAACGACCAGGTGGGGAAATACGGCGGTGGGCTGCCGGCCCAGTTGCACCCTCCGGAGGTGGTGTCACCGGCGGGGCTGGCGGCTGGGCTCGCCGGCATCGGGACCGACGTGTTGGTGGTGGGCGACGGGGCCCGGCGGCACTCGAGCGAGCTGGCGGGCATCCCGGGGGTGGAGCTTGCCCAGCCCGCCTCCGACTACCCCGCGGCTCGAGACGTGGCGGCCCTCGCGGACGCTGCGTTGGCCGCCGGGGTCAGCGTCGTCCCGCTGTACCTGCGGTCGGCTGACGTGCGAATCGGGTGGGCGCAGCGTGGGTGAACCAGCGTGAGTGAAGCAGCCCTTCCGGCGCCGACGGAGCTGGTGGTCTTCCTGGTCCCATTGCGCCGCCGCCACCTGCGGTCGGTCATGCGCATAGAGGCCCAGGTCTACCCCCGCCCGTGGTCGCTGCCGCTGTTCCTTTCTGAGCTGAGCTTGCGGACTACCAGGCACTACGTCGCCGCCCGGGTCGGCGCCGCGGTCGCGGGCTACGCCGGCATCATGTTCAGCGGCGACGATGCGCACGTGACCAATGTCGCGGTGGACCCGGCCTGGCAGCGGCGTCAGGTCGCGACCCGGATGCTGCTGCACCAGGCCCGGTTCGCGCTGGCGCGGGGCGCCCACCACCTCACCCTCGAGGTGCGGGTCTCCAACCTCGGTGCCCAGCACCTCTACCGCCGGTTCGGTTTCCTGCCCGCCGGCGTGCGCAAGAACTACTACGCGGACACCGGTGAGGACGCGCTCATCATGTGGGCCCACGACATCGGCACCGAGGAGTACCGCCGGCGCCTCGAGGAGATCGAGCGCGCGATCCCGGGTTCGACCGTCGACGAGGCCCAGGAGTGGGTGGCGAAGTGAGGATCCTCGCCATCGAGACCTCCTGCGACGAGACCGCTGCGGCCTTCGTCGACGACGCCCGCCACGTTCGCAGCTCGGTCGTATCGAGCCAGGCCGACCTCCACGCCCGCTTCGGGGGCGTCGTCCCAGAAGTTGCGGGGCGGGCTCACCTCGAGCTGCTCGTGCCGGTCGTGGATGAGGCGCTGGCGTCCGCGGGAACCAGCGGAGCGGAGGTGGACGCCGTCGCTGCGACGATCGGTCCGGGGCTCATCGGATCGCTGGTGGTGGGGGTGGCAGCAGCAAAGGCCTACTCGCTGGCTTGGGGGGTCCCCTTCGTCGGGGTCAACCACCTCGAGGGCCACCTGCACGCGGCGTTCCTCGAAGACCCTGACATGGCTATGCCGGCGGTGGTGCTGCTCGTGTCGGGCGGTCACACGCTGCTGATCTGCATGGAGCGCGACGGCCGCTATCGGCTGCTCGGCCAGACCATCGACGACGCGGCGGGGGAGGCCTTCGACAAGGTGGCGCGCTTCCTCGGGCTCGGTTACCCGGGCGGACCTGCCATTGAGCGCACCGCCGCCGCCGGGGACCCCTCGGCTATCGCCTTCCCGAGAGGGCTTCGCGGGGACGGCTTCGACTTCTCGTTCAGCGGGCTCAAGACCAGCGTCATCACCTATGTGCGCAAGCACCCCGACGTCAGCGCCCCCGACGTGGCGGCGTCGTTCCAAGAGGCGGTTGTCGACGTGCTCGTGGCGAAGGCGCGGGCGGCAGTGGCGGAGGTCGGTGCCCGGGGCATCTGCATCGGCGGCGGCGTGGCGGCGAACTCGGTGCTGCGCGACAGGGTGAGCCAGGCCTGCGCCGAGCTCGGGATCGCAGCGTTCCTGCCCAGCCGCTCCATGTGCACGGACAACGCGGCGATGGTGGGGGCGACCGCCTGGCACCGGCTGCGCAGCGACGGGCCCACCAGCTTGGATGTGGGCGCCGACCCGGGCTTGCGCCTCCCCCTCGTGTGATGGCCCGCCGGCCGCCGCTCCCCTACGTCGGGAGTAGGGGTTGAATTAGCGGCGAGATGGCGCTATCGTTAGCACTCGTCCGGTGAGAGTGCTAACGGTGAGCCTGGTGAAGCCAGGCCAGCGCTGGCGCAGGATCCGGTTTCCCGATTGCAACCTGAGTGCCGACGGAGGCGCAAAACAATGAGTCTGCAGCCGCTCGACGATCGGATCGTCGTACGCCCCAGCGAAGCCGAAGAGACCACGGCCTCGGGCCTGGTCATCCCCGACACCGCCAAGGAGAAGCCCCAGCAAGGTGAGGTGCTGGCCGTAGGTCCCGGCCGCCGCGCCGAGAACACCGGTGAGCTGATCCCCCTCGACATCGCCGTTGGCGACAAGGTCGTCTACTCCAAGTACGGCGGCACCGAGATCACCGTGGACGGCCAGGACGTACTGATCCTGAACGCCCGCGACGTGCTCGCCATTGTCGAGAAGTGAGCTGAGGAACCCACA
>JBPCRR010000404.1:0-3102 GCA_050996645.1 Acidimicrobiales bacterium
GCCCCGTGGATGCCGGGGCGGAAGAATGCGATGTTGTCGGCCATGGTGCCATTTAGCAGCCGGGGGTCCGGGGGGACCCAGGCCACCCGCGTGTGCCACTCGCCGGGGCGCAGCTCCCGTAGGTCGACGCCGCCGGCGAGGGTGCGGCCCCGGTCCGGTTGCAGCACCCCGAGCAGGAGCCCGGCCAAGGTGGACTTGCCGGCCCCGGTGCGCCCGATCACCCCGACCTGCTCACCCGGTTCGAGGCGGAGGGTGACCCCCTCCAAGGCCCAGGGCCGGGCGGGCTCGGGGGTTGCCGGGCCCGGGGTGGTGTCGACGAGGGGGGAACGGGTAGCCGTCCTGGCTTTGTAGCGGTAGGAGACGTCATCGAGCGCCATCACCGGCTGGGGTGGGCAGGCGTGGGTGCCCGATGGGGGGGCGGAGGCATGCCACCGGGCCAGGTAGCCGTCGATACGCGCCAGGTTGGTGGTGAGTTCGGCCAGCTGGTGGGCGACGGAGGAGACGGTCTGGGCCTGGCCGAGCCCCCGCAGGAGCAGGACGACGCTGGTGCCGATCTCTGCCAGGGAGGCGTTGCCGGAGCCGGCGATCACGGCGAGGCCGACGACCATCACGGCGATGGTCACGTCACGGCTCAGGTCGGGAATGGCGCGGGACGCGAACTGGGCGGCGACCAGCCGGTCGGCCGTGGCGTCCACCCGCCGGCGCAGGTGGGCTCGGGCGACGTCGAGGGCATCGAAGGCGCGCAGCTCCCGGGCCAGCGAAGCCGTCTCGGCCACGCCCACGGCCAGTTCGAGCGAGGAGGTCATCGACCGCTCAGCGAGGCGACGAGCGATGACCCGGGAGGGGCGGACCACGACCAGGGTGATGGCCGCGATGAGGGCGACGCCGGCGATGGACCAGAGCTTGGTGCACAGCACCTTCGGGGAGCTGCCGCGGTTCCTGAGCGAAGGCGACCTTGTCGTGGTCAACACCTCTGGCACCCTCGCAGCCGAGATCGACGGGATCGGCGAGGCCGGGGCGCCCTATCAGGTTCACCTCTCGACCCGCCTTCCTGCGGGATTCTGGACCGTGGAGCTGCGCCGAGACGGACAGCCCTGGTTCGCGGCGTCCGCCGGTGAGGTGATCGGGCTGGCCGGCGGAGGCCGCCTGGCCCTGATCAGCGCCTACGCAGCGCATCCCCTCGGCGTTCGCCTCTGGGTGGCGAGCCTCGAGGTTCCCGTCCCGTTGCACTCATATCTGGCGGTTCACGGCCGCCCCATCAAGTACGGGTACGTGCGGGGGAGCTGGCCGCTGGCGAGCTACCAGAACGTGTACGTAACCGAGCCGGGGTCTGCGGAGATGCCAAGCGCCGGCAGGCCCTTCACGCCTGAGGTGATCACCCGGCTGGTGGCGCGGGGGGCGGCGGTGTCGCCGATCCTGCTGCACACCGGCGTGGCGTCCCTCGATGCGTCGGAGCATACCTACGCCGAGCAATACAGGGTGTCGCCGGCCACCGCAGCCAGGGTCAACGACACCCACCGCGACGGTGGCAGGGCGATCGCGGTCGGAACGACGGTGGTGAGGGCTCTCGAGACCACCGTCGACGAGCGCGGCGTGGTCCACCCGGGGAATGGATGGACCGAGACCGTCATCACCCCGGATCGGCGAATCCTTTCGGTGGACGGGCTGCTCACGGGATGGCACGAGCCGGAGGCGTCCCACCTCGCCATGCTCGAGGCCGTCGCTGGGCGGGAGCTGGTGGAGCGTTCCTACGCCGAGGCGCTCGACCACGGCTACCTTTGGCACGAGTTCGGCGACGTCCACCTGGTGCTGGCTTGACCGGGTCGGCCACGCCGGAACCCTCGGGGGCGGCCAAGTCAGGTCACGGCCAGTCGTTGGAGCCGCCCCTGGCGGCCATGCCGTCGACCCGTCGGGCAATCCTGCTGTACCTCAAGCGCAGCGGCCCCGCAACGGCCCATGACCTGGCCGGCCACGTCGGGGTGACCGCGGCGGCGGTGCGCCAACAGCTCGGCCGTCTGGCGGAGGACGGCCTGGTCGCCCACCGCCGCGCCGTCGTCGGCCGGGGCAGGCCGGCATTCGTCTACGAGCTCACCCCGCTCGCCGAGGCCCTGTTTCCCAAACGCTACGGGGACCTCACGACCGAGCTGCTCGGCTACCTCGGCGGTCCGGCCAGCAAGGAGGTCGACGACCTGTTCGAGCAGCGCCGTCGCCGCCGCCTCGACGCGGCCCGGCCACGGTTGGCGGCCATGGACCTAGACGGTCAGGTCGCCGAGCTGACCCGGATACTCGACGAGGACGGCTACCTGGCCGACGTGGAGCGCCTCGATGACGGGTCCTGGCGCATCGTGGAGCACAACTGTGCGATCCTCACCGTCGCCACGGGGTTCGCTCAGGCTTGCTCTAGTGAGATGGCGTTCATCCGCGACGCGCTACCCGGCGCGCACGTGGAACGGGTGGCGCACCGCATGGACGGCGCCCACGTCTGCGCCTACCACGTGCGGTCGTCGCAACTGGTCCGGACCGTCAAGCGGGACCGCAGCACCGCGCGCGGCCCTGCCGCGCGCCAGGATGTTGCACATGACAAGTGCTGAGGAGGCGACGGCTGGCAAGCTGACCCCGGCCCAGGCCAACGCCGACCAAACGGTGCTCGCCGAGTTGGCCGACCGGCTCTGGGAGGCGGAACGGTCCGGGGTGCCCACCGGCCCCATCAGGGATTCCCTCCCCGCCGGCGACGTGTCAGCGGCCTATGCGGTGCAGCGCATCAACACCCAACGATCCCTCGACCAAGGCCGGCGCCGGGTCGGCGTGAAGGCCGGGCTCACCTCGGCCGCCGTGCAGCGCCAGCTCGGGGTGCACCAGCCCGACTTCGGCGTGCTGTTTGCCGATATGGCGGTGGCCGACAGCGAGGAGATGGAGATCGACCGGGTGCTGCAGGCCAAGGTGGAGGCCGAGGTGGCTTTGGTGATGGAGCGAGACTTGCCCCACGCCGACCTGACGCCGGCGGAGTTGATGGCGGCGGTCGCCTTCGCCCTTCCCGCGATCGAGGTGGTCGGCAGCAGGGTCGCAGGTTGGGACATAGCCATCACCGACACGATCGCCGAC
>JBPCRR010000038.1:0-7112 GCA_050996645.1 Acidimicrobiales bacterium
GCGTAGAAGTGGTGGCTGCGGGTCCCGGCGGCGAGGTCCTCGGCGCGCTCGGGGAGGTCGACGCCGACGTGGTTGCGGCATACGGGCTGCGGGGACGGGTGGCGTTCCTCAGTGTCGACCTGGCGGCGTTGGCGGTCCACCCTCGTCGTTCGTTGGCCGCCACCACGGTTAGCCGCTACCCGGCGAGCGAGTTCGACCTGGCCTTCGTGGTACCCGACGAGGTGCCCGCAGCGGCGGTCCACGCGACGCTGTGCGAAACGGGTGGCGAGCTCCTAGAGGACGTCGGGCTGTTCGATGTCTACCGCGGCGAGCGCTTGGGTGCGCGACGGCGCAGCTTGGCGTTCAGGCTGAGGTACCGCGCACCGGATCGCACCTTGACCGAAGCGGAGCTGGCCGACCTTCGCGCCGCGCAGATCGCGGCGGTCACCGACGCCCACGGGGCGGTCCTTCGCGGATAGGAAGGGCCGGTAGGTTGAGGCCATGACCCGTACCGCCCAACCGGAGCGCCACATCGATCTGGAGGGCTGCTTCAACTTCCGGGACCTCGGCGGGTACGTGGGCGCCGGCGGCCGAACCGTCAGCTGGCAGCGGCTGTTTCGCTCCGACGGGCTGCACCGCCTCACTCCCGTCGACCTGGAGCGCCTCGCAGACCTGGGTCTGCGAACCGTCATAGACCTGAGGACCCCCGACGAGGTCGAGCGCCGGGGACGGATCGAGTGGCCGGCAGGTGACCTCGCCTACCACCACCTGCCCATGATCGACGTGCTGCCTCCGAGCGAGGAGATGCCTTCTTGGATCTCTCCCGACTTCGTCGCCGCGCAGTACCGCCAGATGCTGCAGCGCGGGGAGCCGAGCATCCGTCAGGCCCTCCTGCTCCTCGCCGACCCCGCCAAGCAGCCAGCCGTGGTGCACTGCATGGCCGGCAAGGATCGCACCGGGATCCTGTCGGCGCTGGTGCTCGGGCTGCTCGGGGTCAGCGACGACGACATCGTGGCCGACTACACCCTTAGCAGCGCGGCCATGGTCAAGCTGCTGGCGTGGATGCGCGAGGCCAACCCGGAGCTCGCAAACGACATCGACCAGGCCTCCGCTGCGGTGATCGCTGCAGAGCCGGCCGCCATGGCCGGCTTCCTCGCAGGCTTCCGCGAGGATCATGAGTCCTTCGAGGCGTACGCGCAGCGGATCGGCGTCGCCTCCGCGGCCGACGCACTGCGGGCGAACCTGCTCGAATCCTGACTCCGGCCGTCACTCCGCCGGCGGGGCGGCGCGTTGAGCCCGTGCGCATGACTATGCAATAACGTGTATAGTGTCGGGATGCCCCGGCAGACCAATTCGCGCTCGCTGAAGATCGGGGTCCTCGGCGCGTCGGGCTACGCGGGAGCCGAGCTGCTGCGCCTGCTCGTCTCGCACCCCGCCTTCGACCTCGAGGTTGCGGCCGCCGAGACCCAGGCGGGATCACGGGTGGCCCAGCTCTACCCGAGCCTCGCGCCGGCATATCCCGAACTGGTCTTTGCCCCCGCCGAGCCCGAGCGCCTCGACGGGTTGGACCTCGTGTTCTCCGCGCTTCCTCACGGCGCCTCGCAGGACCTGGTGCCCGCGCTCAGCAAGCGGGTTGGGGTCATCGTCGACTTGGCGGCGGACTTCCGGTTGAAGGACCCCGAGCTGTACCCGGTGTGGTACGGGGAGGCTCATCGATGCCCGAGGTTCCTCGCCGAGGCGGTGCACGGCATCCCGGAGCTCTACCGCGACGACCTCCGAGGGGCGACGCTCATCGCGGTCGCCGGCTGCTATGTCACGGCCGCAGCGCTGGTACTGGCGCCGTTGGTCGAGGCGGGGACGGTAGTGGCAGATGGGATCATCGTCGACGCGGCGAGCGGCGCTTCCGGCGCCGGGCGCGCGCCAAAGGCCCAGACCCACTTCAACGCCGTGGACGAGGACTTCAGCGCGTACGGCCTGCTCAGCCACCGGCACACCCCGGAGATCGAGCAAGTGATAGGCGCCCAGGTACTGTTCACCCCCCACCTGGCGCCGATGAACCGTGGAATCCTCGCCACCTGCTACGCGCGGCCGGCGCCGGGCACGGAGGACCACGACCCGCTGGAGGTGCTGGCGGCGAGGTACAGCGGTGAGCCGTTCGTGGTGGTGTCGGAGCGCTCGCCGTCGACCAAGGCCACGCTCGGGTCCAACGCCGTGCACCTGACGGCGCGCTCGGACCCCCGCACGGGGTGGGTGCTGGCGATCGCCGCCCTCGACAACCTGACCAAGGGGGCAGCGGGGCAGGCCATCCAGTGCGCCAACCTGGCCCTAGGGCTCCCCGAGACCGCCGGCCTCCCCGTCGTGGGCGTCTACCCGTGAACTCCCTCGACCCATGAGCCCCCTGGACAAGGCCGAGGTCCTGGTGGAAGCCCTTCCCTACATCCGGCGCTTCGGCGGCCAGGTGGTGGTGATCAAGTACGGCGGCAACGCCACCGGGGACCTGCGCGGGTTTGCCGAGGACGTTGTCCTGATGCGCTCGGTGGGGATCCGCCCGCTGGTCGTGCACGGAGGCGGGCCTCAGATCGGCGAGCTGATGAAGAGGTTGGGAAAGGTACCCGAGTTCCGGGAGGGCCTCCGGGTCACCGACGCCGAGACGCTCGACATAGCCCGCATGGTCCTGGTCGGAAAGGTCAACCGCGAGATCGTCTCTGCCATAAACCTCCACGCTCCTATAGCGGTGGGGCTCTCGGGGGAGGACGCAGGGCTCATCACCGCCACCGCGCGTCACCCCGACCTGGGCTTCGTGGGCGACGTCGAGGACGTCAACCCGGAACTCGTGTCGAGGCTGCTCGCCGAGGAACTGATCCCCGTGGTGGCGACCATCGCCACCGACGCCGCCGGGCAGGCGTACAACATCAATGCCGACACGGCTGCGGGCGCGATAGCGGAGGCCGTCGGGGCGAAGAAGCTGGTCTATCTGACCGACGTGGAGGGCGTGCGACGCGTCAGCACTGACCCGTCGACGCTGATTCCGGAGGTCACCCCGGACGAGCTGGAGGGCCTCCTGGCCGACGGCGCGATAGGCGAGGGCATGATCCCAAAGGTTCGCTCCTGCGTCCGGGCAGTGCGGTCCGGGGTTGGCCAAGCCCACATCGTCGACGGGCGGGCACCGCACGCGTTGCTGGTCGAGTTCTTCACAGCGGAGGGGATCGGGACAATGGTGAGCGCCACGTGACCAAGCTCATGAACACCTACCCCGCCCAGAGCGTGACGTTCGTCAAGGGCTCGGGAAGCTACCTGTGGGATGACACAGGACGGCGCTACCTGGACTTCCTGTCAGGGATCGCGGTCACCTCCCTCGGCCACGCCCACCCCGCCGTCGCAGCCGCCATCTGCAAGCAGGCGTCGACGCTGCTACACGTGTCGAACCTGTTCGGCACCGTCGCGCAGCATGGGGTGGCGGAGGTCCTAGACGGGCTGATCGGGGGCGGGGGACAGGTGTTCTTCGCAAACAGTGGTGCGGAGGCCAACGAGTGCGCGATAAAGCTTGCCCGCAAGTGGGGGGGGCGCGGTCGCCACGTGGTGGTCAGCGCCTACGGCTCGTTCCACGGCCGAACCCTCACGACCCTCGCCGCCACCGGCCAACCGGCCAAGCACGAACCCTTCCAGCCGCTGCCCGAGGGATTCCGCCACGTCGCCTGGAAGGACGTTGAGGCTCTAGAAGCCGCGATCGACCCGGCTACGGTGGCGGTGCTGCTCGAGTCTGTGCAGGGCGAGGGTGGAGTGAGCCCGGCGGGCGAGGATTACTTCCGCGCCGTGCGCCAGCTGTGTGACGATCGCAACCTGCTGATGATCGTCGACGAGGTGCAGACGGGCCTTGGCCGCACCGGCGAGTGGTTCGGGTTCCAGCACTACGGGGTCAGTCCCGATGTGGTGACCGTCGCCAAGGCACTCGGCAACGGCGTACCGATCGGCGCGTGCTGGGCCCGCGAGGACGTGGCGGCGGCCTTCGTCCCCGGAGACCACGCGACCACCTTCGGGGGCCAGCCCCTTGCGGCCGCCGCCGCACTGGCCACGCTCGAGACCATGCAATCCGAAGACGTCACCGCCCGCGCGACGGAGCAGGGCGAGAAGCTACGCACGTCTCTCGCCGCACTGGCCGGCGTGACCGAGGTGAGGGGCCTCGGCTTGCTCCTGGCGGTCGAGCTTGTCCCCGGGCTGGTGGCGGGCGACGTGGCCGCGGCGGCGCTGGAAGCAGGCCTGGTCCTCAACGCCGTTACCGCTTCCGCACTTCGCCTGGCTCCTTCTTTGCTGGTGAGCGACCACGAGATCGACGAGGCGGTCGCCATCTTGACCGGGGTGCTCGATCAGGCGGCCGGGCGGTGAGGCACTTTCTCGACATCGACGACCTCGACGCCGGTTCCCTCGAGGCGGTCCTCGACCTCGCCGATGTCGCCCAACCCCCCCCGGTTCTCGCTGGCGGGGGAGTGGCGCTCATCTTCGAGAAACCCTCCAACCGCACCCGCAACGCCACCGAGATGGCGGTCGTCGGCCTCGGTGGGCACCCCGTCGTGATCCGCGCCGACGAGATCGGCCTCGGCCGACGCGAGCCCGTGAGCGACATCGTGCGGGTGCTCGCCGCCTACCACCGGGTCGTGGGAGCCCGCGTCTTCGACCACCGCACGCTCGAAGCCATGGCCGCGCCCGACGTGGTGCCCGTGCTCAACCTCCTCTCCGATGCGTCCCATCCCTGCCAGGCCATCGCGGACCTCATCACCCTTCGCCGGCACTGGGGGTCCCTCGAGGGTCGCCGGCTCGCATGGATCGGCGACGGCAACAACGTCGCGGCGAGCCTCGCCTTCGCCTGCGCCCTCTCTGGCATGGGGATCGGGCTGGCCTGCCCGCCCGGCCACGAGATCGCTCCCGATGTCGTTGACGGCGTGAGCGCGCTCGGCGGGACCATCACCGTCGACACCGACCCTCGCCGCGTCGTCGCCGGCGCTGACGCGGTCATCACCGACACCTGGGTTTCGATGGGCCAGGAAGCCGAGGAGCAAGCGCGACTCGACGCCTTCGCTGGTTATCAGGTCGACGACCGCCTCATGGGGCTGGCGTCGCCCGACGCGGTTTTTCTGCACTGCCTTCCGGCCCACCGTGGCCAGGAGGTGACCGCGTCGGTCATCGACGGTCCGGCCAGCCTCGTGTTCGCCGAAGCGGCCAACCGCCTCGACGCCGCTCGCGCCGTGTTGTTGTGGATGCTCGACACCGAGCCGGCCGGGGGGCGGCCATGAAGCTCAGCAAGACCCAACGCCAGCACCGCATCGCCCAGCTGCTCGAGCAGCACCCGGTGACCAGCCAAGCACAGCTGGTGGAGCTGCTCGATGGGACCGGCGTCGAGGCCACCCAAGCAACCGTGTCGCGCGACCTCGAGGAGCTCGGCGCGCTCAAGGTGCGCATGCCCGGCGGCGACGCCGTCTACGCCGTCCCCGAGCTCCCAAAGGACCGAGGCGCCCCGGAAGAGCACCTCCGCCGGGTGCTCGGAGACTGGGTCGTAGAGGTCGCCAGTTCCGCCAACCTTGTGGTGGTGCGGACCCCGCCCGGGTCGGCCCACGTGGTCGCCTCGGCACTCGACCGAGCCTCGCTTCCCGACATCTTGGGGACCGTCGCTGGCGACGACACGATCCTCGTGGTCGCCGGCGAGGCGGCCGGCGGGCCCAAGGTGCGTGCCATGCTGTCGCGGCTGGCCGGCCTCTAGACATCTCGATTTCTCTCTAAGAAGAGAGATCCTCTCACTACGAAGGGAGCCTCGAACAGTGGCAAGAAGAGTCGTTTTGGCCTACAGCGGCGGGCTGGACACATCCGTTGCCGTGCGTTGGATGGCCGAGGAGATGGGGGTGGAGGTCATCGCCATGGCGGCCGACGTCGGCCAGGGGGGCGACTGGGACGAGATCACCGAGCGCGCCCGCGCCGCGGGTGCCGTCGAGTCCGTGGTGGTCGACCTGCGTGAGGAGTACGCGCGGGACTTCGTTGCCCCCGCACTCAAGGCAAACGCCAAGTACGAGGGTAAGTACCCCCTGATCTCCTCGCTCTCACGACCCGTGATCGTCAAGCACCTGGTGGCCACGGCCCGCGAGTTCGGCGCCGACGCGGTGGCGCACGGCTGTACCGGCAAGGGCAACGACCAGGTCCGCTTCGAGGTCTCCACGATGGCGCTCGCCCCGGACCTGGAGGTCCTGGCCCCGGTGAGGGGCTGGGGCCTCACCCGGGAGCAGTCCATCGAGTATGCGCAGCGCTGGGGCATCCCGGTCACGGTGACCAAGGCAAGCCCGTACTCGATCGACCAGAACCTGTGGGGACGCACCATCGAGTGTGGAATCCTGGAGGACCCGTGGCAGGCCCCCCCCGAGGCGGTCTACGAGTTGACCACCCCCACCGCCACAGAGCCGACCGAGCTGGTGATCAGCTTCGACCAGGGTCTCCCGGTGGCTCTCGACGGGCGCCGCCTGGAGTTCCACGACCTGATCGGCGAGGTCGACAGGCTCGTCGGCTCGTACGGCTGGGGTCGCATCGACATGGTCGAAAACCGCAGGGTGGGGATCAAGAGCCGGGAGGTGTACGAGTGCCCGGGTGCACTCGCTTTGCTGATGGCCCACGCTGACCTAGAGGACCTGACCCTCGAGCGCGACCTGGCGCACGAGAAGGCGCGCCTCGAGCCTCGTTATGCCGATCTGGTCTACGACGGCCTTTGGTACTCGCCGCTGAAGGAGGCCTTCGACTCGTTCATCGACCAGAGCCAGCGCTTCGTGACAGGCGACGTCCGCTTGCGCTGTGAGCTGCCCGGCCGTTGCATCGTCGCCGGGCGCCGCAGCGACGTCGGGCTCTACGACTACTCGTTGGCCACCTACGAGGCGGCGGACCGCTTCCGCCACCAGGACGCGGAAGGCTTCGTGCGCCTCTGGGGGCTCGGCGTGTCGACCTGGGCTGCACGTCAGGCTCACCCTGGCGCGCGCCGGTGACCCTCTGGCAGGGCCGGTTCGGCGAGGCGCCTGCAGGCGAGCTCCTCGACTAGAGCGTGAGCCTGGCCTACGACCACCGGCTGGCAGGCGCCGACATCACCGGCTCGCGCGCCCACGCGA
>JBPCRR010000093.1:0-4295 GCA_050996645.1 Acidimicrobiales bacterium
GATGCCTTCGCCGGCGGCGTCGGTGGCGAGCAGTATCCGCAGCCGGTCCCGGGCCGGGTCGGCCTGAAAGGCGGCCTTCAGACGCTCCCGTCGGGCCGGGTCGGTCCCGCCGTGAAGGACGCCGAGCTGTTCACCGCCGAGACCTCGGGCGAACAGGATCCCCGCCAGCCACTGGAGGGTGTCCACATACTCGGTGAACACGATGACCCGCTCGTCGTTCCACTCGCCGCCAGGGCGGCAGACTCGGTTGAGCTCGGCGGCCAGCGCCACCGCCTTGGCGTCGGCCGGCTCGGCGTGACGTTCACACCAGGCCAGCATTTCGGCCAGGTGCGCTGCGGCGTTGGCGTCGGCATGGCCCAGGAGCCCGGCGGCCTGGTCCAGGATCTCGTACTCCGCCGAGTCGGCGTCCTGGTCGGCGTCAGAGGAGTCCGCCTCGTTCCAGGCCAACGCGTCTTCGAGCCACTCCGGTACCGGGCCGTCGCCTGCGCCGTGGCCGCCACCGCCAGCTCTGGTCGATTTGGCGTGGGCGCTGAGCGTGGCGGCAAAGGCGGCGGGCGAGGAGAACAGGCGCTTCTTCAACAGCAAGGCCACCAGGTCACCGGCGGGGACCGCCGATCCCTTCGCCCAAGACCGGCGGGCGGCGGTGTACCGCTCGAGAAGCTCGTGCACGCGTGTCTCTTCGGCGGTGTAGTCGACCTCGATGGCCCGGGTGCTACGACCCGGGAACTCCGGCCGGCCGGCAGAGTTGAAGATCTGATCCTTGACCCGGCGGATAACGACCTGATCGACAACCGACCGCTCGGGTTCGACACCCCTCATGAAACGCTGAGGATCGACCATTTCGAGCAGGGCCTGCCAGGACTCCCGGTGACCGTTGTGAGGGGTGGCCGACAAGAACAGCCGGTGTTCACTGCGGCCGGCCAGGCGGCGCACGGCCACGGTCTGTTTCGAATCGACGGCGTAGCCGCTACCTCGTCGGGGGGCCGGCGGGGCGCAGTGGTGGGCCTCATCGACGATCAGCAGGTCGAAAAAACCGCGGTGGCGCCCATCGTCGGTAAGCACCTCGTCCAGGAGCCGCTGGACCCGGGGGCTGCGCAGCCACTGAAGGCTGACGATGGTGCGGGGGAACACCGAGAACGGGTTGGCCTCCAAGCCGTGCGTGCGGCGGAGATCCTTCAACGCGGCGGCGGTCAGGACCCGAAAATCCAACCCGAACCGGTCCTGCATCTCGTCGTCCCACTTGCCGGTCAGCGAAGCCGGGCAGACGACCAGGATGCGCCGGGCCCGGTGACGCAGGATCAACTCCTGGGCGATCAGGCCGGCCTCGATCGTCTTGCCCAGACCGACGTCGTCGGCGATCAGCAGATTGACCCGCGGCATTTGCAGGGCCCGGGCCACCGGTTCGAGCTGATGCTCCTTGATCGCGATTCCGGAGCGGAACGGGGCCTGCAAGGTGCGGGTGTCGGCGCTGGCCACCGTGCCCCAGCGCACTGCGTCCAAGAAGGCGCCGAGCTGTTCTGGCGGGTCGAAGCCGCCGGGACCGATCGCCGGGAGGTGACTGGCCGGCAGCACCTCCCGGCCCGGCTCGACCTCCCAAACCACGGTCAGCTCGTCGCCGAGGTCGTCGTCGCTGACACTGGTCAAGGTGGCCAAGGTCCGCCCGGGAAGGTCGTGGGGGGAGAGCTGATCGGTCGGCTGGCGGCTACGGCTGAGAGCAGAAACCACCCACTGCTGGCCTCGCACCCGTACCAGCTGTCCCACCTCCAGGTGATCCGTCCGGTCCCCCGCCGTCAACGCCACAGTCCAAAAAGTAGACGAGAAGCGTCGAGCGCCGACGGCCTAGACCGCTTATAGGACGGCGGCCGTGAGCCAGCAGCGCGGGCTAGTCGCGCCAGTGGCCCTTGATGTAACGGTGCGCCTGCTCGGCATCCAGGTTCTGCGTCGTGTTGCCGCTGCGCAGAAAGAACAGCTTGTCGTTGCCGCCGCTGATCCATACCGGTCGCGACGCGGCCGGCACGCGCAGCGCGCATACCTCCTCGCCATCCACGGTCGGGAACTCGACGCCAATCCGAGCGCAAAGGGCGGTGCCGATCGCCGGGTTCAAGAGACTGCGGAGGAACTGCTGATATCCGTCATGATTCGACCGGGACAAGGTCTTGAGATCACGCTTCAGACCAACGGGTGTACCCGCGTCGTCCACACCGATCACGAGCGTACCGCCGTGCGCGTTCAAGAAGCCGGCGACCGTCTTGACGACAACCGCTTCCATAGCCTTGTCGTGGGCGCCCGCGCACGTCGAATCGGGCCGTCTCCTTGAACTCGATGTCGGGACCCTCGCCTTGCGTGATAAGCGCACCGATGTCGGTCGTGCCGCGGTATCCCTCATTCACGACGCGGTCGAGGAAGTCGTTGACCATGCGCGCCAGCTCGGCGCGTCGGTATTCGAGGAAGGCTCGGAAGTTCTCCAGCTTCCAAAGGTCGCGGTCGAGGGGAATACCCTGCGCCGTGAGAGCCTCGGGCCCGCGCGACTCAACAATGGCGGGGAGGTACGCGTCCGGCGGCTTGGCGCTCAATGACCGGTTGTGGCCCCCGCTTATGAACGCGAAGTTCGCGATCTCGTTGACCTCGCTGGGCTCGTAGTCCTTGGTGATTGCCTTGGGGAAGATGTGATGGGTCTGGATGTAGTGATACCTCCCCGAGTGGGTTAGCGACACTGCTAGGCCGCTTCGCCAGTCTTTCGAGCCCGCATTCTTGATCGCCAGGTAGGCCGTCTGAAACAAGGGGTTACGTGCACCTCTCCCGGCGAAGTCGCTCGCCGAGAACCGGACGCGTCCGAACTGCTGCTGAACGATGTCGAGCAGTTCCCGAGCGCCGCCCTCTCGCCTGAGGATCGTGGCCAGATCGACGTCCAGGATAGTCTCGCTGGACCCACGCGAGTAGTGGCCGGTGGCGTTCGCGACGAAGAGCCAGTGGAGCAACTCTCGTTCGTCCTGCTCGGAGAATTGAAACTTGTTTCTGGACCGCCAGAACGGCGATCGGGATGACAAGGAGCGGGGACGACAGCAGCGACTCGTCCTCGATGCCGGCGTTCGCGCGCAAGAAGTTGATGGCGAAGCGCAGCCCATGCTTCGTCTTCTCCCAGGAGTCCTCGAGGGTCGTCACGCTGATCCCGGCGACGGTGCGGAAGCGGCTCTGGCCTGTCGCGAAGACCACCAGCGTGCGGACCAGCAATCCCGGATCGAAGGTGAACCACACCTTCTCACACTCCTCGGCCAAGTCTTCGAACTTGTCAAGGGCCCCAGGCCACCGCGCAGTGATTTGCGCCATGGCGAGGTCGGATCCGCGTAGCTTCATGCCGAGCGAGTTGACCCGTACGAAGATCTCCGCGACCTCCTCGTAGGACAGGCCTCGTTCCAGAAGGTGCATGACGTACTGGTAATCGGCGATTCGCTTCACCCGCTGTAAGCGCTGGCTGTAACGTTCGAAATCCGGATCGTCCGGTGACTGGACGAGCTTCTTGAGCAGGTCCCACTCTCGGATCTTCGGGTTGAAGATGTCAGACACCTTCACCCAACGGGGGTCGGCCAGAAGCGCGCGAGAAGCAACAACGAACGTGCGGTTCTGCAGGCGCTCCTGCACGCTGCGGCCGTCCCCGCTCAGGTCGGCCTCGTCCTCCACGGTCACGTCCTGGGCCGCCTCGTCGTCGTCCTCAACCTCGGTGACCTCGGTGGGCGGGCCCTCAGGATGATCGAGGTTGAACGCGATCTCCACCGGGCGGACCCGGTTCTTGAACTTGAGCGGCTCGCCCCTCAGCACGGCCGACACCGATGTCAACCGCTGCTGTCCGTCCAGGAGCAGCTTTGTGACTGCCGAAGGCCGTAGCCCGCTGCTCGATCGCCAGGTCCCGGGCTGGTGTATCCGCGGTGGTCTCCCAAACAAGGATCGTGCCGGACGGGTAACCGCGATAGAGGGAGTCGAGGAGATCCCGCACTCGGGTCGCCGGCCAGACGTACCGGCGCTGCAGCTCGGGCAGTCTCAGCTCTCCGCGGTCGATCATGTCGACCAGCTCGCGGACTGAGATGTCGGTCTTCGGCATGACGGATTGATGCCTCCTGTGGTGGCCTGATGCTGGTAGGCCTCAGTCTGCCCGAGCGATGCGCCACGCACGGCCAGCGGGCGGCTATGCCGCCCGCTCAAGCCGCGATCAAATTAGGATGATCAACCCCGGGCGTAAAAGTCCTGGTCACGACCTTTAGCCCCCGTAGCTCAGAGGATAGAGCGTCGGTTTCCTAAAC
>JBPCRR010000157.1:0-9015 GCA_050996645.1 Acidimicrobiales bacterium
CAGTCACGCTTCGACGCCGGCGAGCGGCCCGACTTCCTCGAGGAGACGGCGTCGATCCGCGAAGGCGACTGGCAGGTCCCCGAAGCCCCGAAGGCGCTAGCCGACCGCAGGGTGGAGATCACCGGCCCCGTCGAGCGCAAGATGATGATCAACGCGCTCAACTCCGGCGCCAATGTGTTCATGGCCGACTTCGAGGACGCCAACTCCCCCACGTGGGACAACATCGTCAACGGCCAGGTCAACCTCATGGACGCGGTGCGAGGAACCATCGAGCTGGCCGGGCCCGAGAAGACCTACCGGCTTGACGACGACACGGCCACCCTGGTGGTTCGGCCCCGCGGCTGGCACCTGCCGGAACGCCATTTCAAGATCGACGGGGAGGCCATTTCCGCCTCGCTGTTCGACTTCGGCCTTTACCTGTTCCACAACGGCCGTGAAGCGCTAGAGCGCGGGTTCGGTCCCTACTACTACTTTCCCAAGCTCGAAAGCCACCTCGAAGCGCGGCTGTGGAACGACGTCTGCTTGGCAGCCGAGGACGCCCTGGGCCTCGACCGCGGCTCCGTTCGCGCCACCGTGCTCATCGAGACGATCACCGCTGCGTTCGAGATGGACGAGATCCTCTGGGAGCTGCGCGACCACATCTGCGGGCTCAACGCCGGCCGCTGGGACTACATCTTCTCGGTCGCTAAGCGCTTCCACGCCGACCCCGCGTTCGTCCTGCCGGACAGGGCGCTGGTCACGATGACCTCGCCCTTCATGAGGGCCTACACGGAGTTGTTGGTGAAGACCTGCCACCGCCGGGGCGCGCACGCGATCGGCGGGATGGCCGCGTTCATACCGAACCGCCGCAAGCCCGACGTCACCGAGGCGGCGCTGGCCAAGGTCACCGAGGACAAGCGGCGGGAAGCCGGCGACGGATGCGACGGCACTTGGGTCGCACACCCAGACCTCGTCGCGACTGCCCAGGCGGAGTTCGACGCCGTGCTCGGCGACCGCCCCAACCAGCTCGACCGCCAGCGCCCCGAAGTGTCGGTCGCCGCAGCCGACCTGCTCGAAGTGACCTGCCCTCCCGACGGCATCACCAGGGCCGGGCTCGACACCAATCTCTCGGTCGGGCTGCGGTACCTGGCGTCGTGGCTATCGGGCGTCGGCGCTGCCGCGATCGACGACCTGATGGAAGACGCCGCGACCGCCGAGATCAGCCGGGCGCAGGTTTGGCAGTGGGTCCACCACGGCCGCTCCTTGTCTGATGGCACGGCCGTCACGGGCGCTTTCGTGCGCTCGCTGCTCGACCAGCTGGAGTCCTCGCTGACCTCGGGTGAGGGCGCCTTGGATCCCGAACTGGTGGCAAAGGCGCGCTCGGTGTTCGAGCAGGTGGCCCTCGCCGACGACTTCCCAACGTTTCTGACCCTGCCCGCCTACGAGCTGCTTCCCTGAGTTCCCTGAGAAAGGACCTAACCGCCATGACAGAGTCTTCCTTCGACGAGGCCGTCGCCCAGCTGGAAGCCCGCTGGGCCTCCGAGCCGCGATGGAAGAACGTGGAGCGCAGCTACACCGCCGCGGACGTCATCCGGCTTCGCGGTTCGGTCCCCGTCGATCACACGATCGCCCGCCAAGGCGCCGAGCGCCTCTGGGAGCTGCTCGGCAGCGAGGACTACATCAACGCTCTCGGCGCGCTAACCGGCGGCCAGGCGGTGGAGATGGTCAAGGCGGGGCTGAGGGCCATCTACCTCTCGGGCTGGCAGGTCGCCGCAGACGCAAACCTCGCCGAGCAGGTCTACCCCGACCAGAGCCTGTACCCGGTGTCATCGGTCCCCGCGGTGGTCCGCCGGGTCAACAACGCCCTGCGCCGCGCAGACCAGATCGAGTGGGCGGAATCGGGCCACCGCGACCCTTCGACGCACCGCCACTGGATGGCACCCATCGTCGCCGACGCCGAGGCCGGCTTCGGAGGGGCGCTCAACGCGTACGAGCTGATGAAGTCGATGATCGAGGCCGGCGCCGCAGGGGTGCGCTTCGAGGACCAGCTCGCGTCGGAGAAGAAGTGCGGGCACATGGGCGGCAAGGTGCTCGTTCCCACCGCACAGCACATCCGCACCCTCACCGCCGCCCGCTTGGCCGCCGACGTCGCCGACGCGCCCACCCTGATCGTGGCCCGCACCGACTCCCTCGGTGCCAACCTGCTCACCACCGACGTGGACGAGCGGGACCGGCAGTTCTCCACGGGAGAGCGCACCCCCGAGGGGTTCTACCGCGTGACGCCGGGTCTCGACGCCGCGATCGCGCGCGGGCTGGCGTACGCGCCGTACTCGGACCTGGTGTGGTGCGAGACGAGCACCCCCGACCTCGACGAGGCCCGCCGCTTCGCCGAGGCCCTCAAGGGACAGTTCCCCGACCAGCTGCTCGCGTACAACTGCTCGCCCTCGTTCAACTGGCGGCGCAACCTCGACGACGAGACCATCGCCCGGTTCCAAAAGGAGCTGGGGGCCATGGGCTACCGCTTCCAGTTCGTCACGCTGGCCGGCTGGCACGCCCTCAACGAGTCGATGTTCTCGCTTGCGTCGGGCTACGCCACGACCGGGATGACGGCCTACGTCGAGCTGCAAAGCCGCGAGTTCGCCTTGGAAGGCGACGGCTACACCGCCACACGTCACCAGCGCGAGGTGGGCGCCGGCTACTTCGACGACGTCATGACCACGCTGTCCGCCGGGTCCAGCTCCACGCTGGCGCTCACCGGCTCCACCGAAGAGGAGCAGTTCGACACCCACTGACGCGTAGCATCCGGTGCATGTCCGCCACCCTGAGCGACTTCACCCGCGACACCTTCGCCCACGCGGGCACCACACGTGACATCTACAGGCGCGGCAGCGGCCCCGCGGTGCTGGTGCTCGCAGAGATCCCGGGAATCACGCCCAAGGTGCTGGAGTTCGCAGACCGGGTTGCGGGTATCGGGTGCACCGCGGTGGTCCCCCACCTCTTCGGTGACCCGGGGAGAGAGCCTTCTGGCGCCTACGCGACAAAAACGATGCTGTCGTTGTGCGTCTCACGGGAGTTCTCGGCTCTAGCGCTGCACCTACCGGGCACCGTGGTCGACTGGTTGCGGGCGCTCGCGGCCGACGAACGTCGCCGCTGCGGCGGCCCTGGAGTGGGCGTGGTGGGCATGTGCTTCACCGGAAACTACGGCCTGGCCATGGCGGTCGACGACAACGTGATCGCGCCCGTGCTCAGCCAACCGTCGATGCCATTTGCGGTCGGCAAGAAGCGCCGCAGCGAGGTCGGGCTCAGCGACGAGGAGCTGAGCAAGGTGAAGCAGCGGGTGACCGACGAGGGACTGTGTGTCCTCGGACTACGGTTCACCGGCGACCGGCTCGTGCCGGCTGAGCGCTTCGCCCGCCTTCGCAAGGAGCTGGGCGACGGCTTCATCGCCGTCGAGCTGGACTCCTCGCCGGGGAACCCACACGGACATCCGAAAGTCGCCCACTCGGTGCTGACCGAGCACCTCCAGGACCGGGAGGGCACCCCCACCCGCGCGGCGCTCGACCAGGTCCTCGACTTCCTGCGCCAACGGCTCCTCCCCGCCTAGGCGTTCGACGCCACTGGGCCCCCTTGTCGGCAAGTGTGACTGCGGCGACGCGATCCGCAGCGCCGTGTGTCGGGAGATCACGCCGAAGTCGGTGTCGGTGCTCCCTCCCGGAGGAGCGTCAAACCGCCCGGTCGTGGTCGGCCCAGTAGGGGGCGCGCAGCTCCCGCTTGAGCACCTTGCCCGAGCCGGTCTTCGCCAGCTCGTCGACGAAGCTGACCGAGCGGGGAACCTTGTAGTTGGCCAGGTGCTGGCGGGCGAAGGCGACGACGTCGGCCTCGGTCACGCCGGGATGGGCAGGGACCACGACAGCGTGCACGCTTTCACCCCACTCCTCGGAGGGGACCCCGAAGACCGCCACCTCATAGATGTCCGGCGAAGCGTCGAGGGCAGCTTCGATCTCGGCGGGATAGATGTTCATACCCCCGCTGATGATCATGTCCTTCTTGCGATCGGCTATGTAGAAGTAGCCGTCCTCGTCGAAGTAGGCGATGTCACCGACGGTGTGGTAGTCGCCACGGCGGTCCTCGTCGTACTTGTCCTCCGCCTTGTAGTAGGCGTCGAACGTCGTCGCCGAGCGGACGTAGAGTTCCCCCGGAGCGTGGGGCTCGGTCACCTCCGAGCCGTCCTCGGCGAACAGCTTGATCTCGATGCCAGGCGCCGGCAGCCCGCACGAGCCGGGCTTGCGCAGGTGGTCCTCCGGACGAAGGACCGTGTCCACGCCGAGCTCGGTCGACCCGTAGACCTCCCACAACGACTCGGGCGGGAAGTCCGCGATGTACATCTTCTTCAACGCCAGGGTCCAAGGCGCCGCGTTGGCGATCATCCGCTTGATGCTCGAACGGTCGTAGCGGGCCTTGACGTCCGTCGGCAGGGTGCAGATCATGCGGATCGGCGTCGGGGCGGTGAACGACGTCGTCACCCCGTAGGTCTGCACCAGCCGCAGCCAGTCCTCGGGGTCGAACTTTCGCTGCACCACCACGGTGTTGCCCAGAACCACGGCGATGGACGCGAAACCGAGCGGGCCGGAGTGGTAGAGCGGCCCGGTTGTGATGTACACGTCGTCGGGCACATAGCCGATCAACCCCAGCAGACCGAGCACCGCGGTGGGGTCCTGTTGGGCTCGGCGCACCGCACCCTTGGGCTTGCCGGTCGTGCCCGAGGTATAGATCATCGTCATGCCGCCCTCGCCGCCGGCGTCGCTGCGCTCGGTTTCAGCGGCGGGCGCCGGCGAAGGCTCGGTGTCTGGCATGGTCTCGAGGTGCCCCTCCAGCGCCCCGTCGCCGGCGAAGACGAGCCGGTGGGCCACCTTCGGCGTCTGCGACGCGATGGCCTCGAACAGGCCGGCGAACTCGGCGTCCACGTAGACGATCGACGCGTCGCAGTTGTCGACCACGTACGCCGCCTCCTCGGGCGACAGCCGGTAGTTGAGCGGGACCCCCACCGCGCCGATCTTGCGGATCGCGTGGATGGCCGTGAACAGCCCCGCCGAGTTCTGTCCGCACCACACGATCTTCGTCCTCGCAGTGGCGCCGAGCTCCAACAGGTGCGCTGCGAGCCGGTTGGCCCGGCGGTTGGTCTCGTCGAAGGTCCACGCCACCACTTCCTGGCCGGGACGGTCGTCGACGAGGGCGAGCTTGTTGGGTTGGGCGGCGGCGTGTGCGGCGAGGATGTCGGTCATCTCGGCGGAAAGGTTGGCACGCGCCGCGGGCGTGGGGCGAGCGGGCGGTCGCTCCTCAAGGCATCCGCATGTCGGCGAAGCGGTCGCGGAGGTCCTTCTTGGAGAACTTGCCCACCGACGTCTTCGGCACCTCGTCGATGAACACCACCTCGTCGGGAAGCCACCACTTTGCCACCCGGGACGCCAGGTGCTGGAGGAGCTCATCCTTGGTGACCGTCTCGCCATCCTTGACCACCACACATGCCAACGGGCGCTCCGACCACTTCTCGCTCGGCACCGCTATCACCGCCGCCTCGGCCACCGCGGGGTGCGCCATCAGCTCGTTCTCCAGCTCGACCGACGAGATCCACTCGCCGCCGGACTTGATCAGATCCTTGGTGCGGTCGACCAGCCGCACGTAGCCGTCGGGACTCACCGCGGCGACGTCGCCGGTGCGCAACCACCCGTCCTCGGTCCACGAATCCGATGCGCGATCGTCGTTGTAATAGGTCCTCGCGATCCACGGGCCACGGACCTGCACCTCCCCGCTGGCCACGCCGTCCCAGGCGAGCTCCTCGCCAGTGGTCGGCTCGGCGATCCTCAACTCCACGCCGGCGGCGGGCATCCCTTGGGTTGCCCGGAGGTCGGCGAGCTCGTCGTCGCTTCGCCCAACTGCGTCGCTTCGCACCCTGGCGATGGTGGCGATGGGGCTGGTCTCGGTCATGCCCCACGCCTGAAGGATGGGCAACCCGACCTCGGTCCGGTAGGCCTCCGACAGCGCGCGGGGAACCGCCGCGCCTCCGCACACGACCTTAGAGAGCGCGTTGGTGTCGCGGCCGGACAGCAGCGGCCGCACGCCCATCCAGATGGTGGGAACGCCCGCTGCGAGCGTCACCTTCTCCTCGACGATCAGGTCGGCCACCGCAGTCGGGGAAAGGTCGCTTCCCGGGAAGACCAGATTGGCGCCCGCTGCCACCGCGGCCTGGCACAGACCCCAGGCGTTGGCGTGGAACATCGGCACGACGGGCAGGATCACGTCGCTTTCCGACACCCCGAGGGTGTCGGTCATCATCGCCGCCATCGAGTGCAGCACGACGGATCGGTGCGAGTAGACGACGCCCTTGGGGTTGCCCGTGGTCCCGCTCGTGTAACACATCGACGCCGCCTGGTTCTCGTCGCTGACCACGCCCAGCTCGGCCGCCGCTGCGCCGGCGAGCAACTCCTCGTAGTCCACCAGCCTGTTGTCACCCACCCACGCTCCGCCGTCGCCGGGCTGGGGGCCGAGGTCGTCCATCACTACCACGTGGTGCACGGTCTTCATGTCGTCGATCAGAGGCCACAGCAGCGGCAGCAGGCTGGCGTCGGCGAAGATCACCTCGTCCTCGGCGTGGTTGGCGATGTAGGTCAGCTGCTCTGCGAACAGCCGGATGTTCAACGTGTGCAGCACCCGCCCCGAGCACGGCGCAGCGAAGTACAGCTCCAAGTGGCGGGTGCTGTTCCAAGCGAACGTGGCCACGCGCGCGTCGCTGGAGATCCCGAGGGCGTCTAGGGCGCCCGCCAGACGCCGGGTGCGCTCCGCCCAGGTCCCGTAGGCGGTCCGCTCCAAGGTCCGCCCTGCGCCGTCAGCCGCGCCCGGCCTCACGGTCGCCACCTGCTTGGCTGGCCACAAACGCTCCGCCCGCCGGAACAGCAAGTCGAGCGTCAAGGGGTACTGCTGCATCAAGCCTTGCATGTCGATCCCTCCCGTGAGGCGCCGCTGAAGATTACCCGGGCGCGGCAGACGGCTCCTGGGGCAGGCCCAGCACCCGCTCGCCGATGATGTTGCGCTGCACCGCCCACGTCCCGCCCCCGATCGTCAGCGCCGGCGAGAACAGGAACCCGTAGTACCAGATCGGGTCCGCTCCCGAGTCGCCGCGGCTGGCCGTGCGGATCTCGGTCGGCCCGCGCTGGGCACCCGAGTCGACCCTGCCCGCCGGGCCGGCGCCGGCCACCATCGCGCCAGCGCCTGCGAGATCCAAGGCGGCCTCCATGACGTGTTGGCCGTGCTCGTCGGCGAGCAGCTTCTGCACCGACGCTTCGGGCCCGGGGGTCCGCCCGGCCAGCCTGGCCGACAGCGACCGCAGCCGGATGAGGCGCAGCACCTCGCCCTCGGCCCACACCGACGCCAGCCGCTGGCGGCGTAGCGGATCAGCCTCTCCGCCTGCAGAGCGGACCAGGTCGATCAGGTCGCTCGCGGTCGGGCCGGAGCCCCACAGCACCCCCCCGCTCGAGAGCGACACCCGCTCATTGGCGAGGGTCGCCGTCGCCAAGCGCCACCCGTCGTTGACCTCGCCCACCAGGCAGTCCGCGGGAATCCGGGCGTTGTCGAAAAACACCTGGTTGAACGAGTGAGCCCCGGTCATGTCGATGATCGGCGACATCGAGATCCCAGGTGCGTTCATGGGACAGACGAAATACGAGATGCCGCGGTGCTTGCCGAGGCACGGGTCGGTCCGGGCTATGAGGATCCCGAAACGGGCAACGTGGGCGCCGCTGGTCCAGATCTTGGAACCGTTGAGGACCCACTCCTCGCCGTCGAGCTCGGCCCGCGTCGACAGCGCCGCCAGATCGCTGCCGGCGTCCGGCTCGCTGAACAGCTGGCACCAGAACTCCTCACCCGACAACGCCGGCCACAGATACCGCTGCTTCTGGGCTTCGGTACCCGCCATGAGGATCGTCGGCGCCGCCCACCCGATGCCGATCGGATTTACCGGGCGACGCACACCGGCGCGCTTGAGCTTCTCATCGATTATGAGCTGCTGCAGCGGATCGGCGTCGAGGCCATAAGGAGCCGGCCAGTGCGGCACCACGTAGCCCGCCTCGGCCAGCTGGCGCCCGCTCGGGTTGGGGTGCGCGGCCAGCCAGTCCCGCAGTGATTTGCGGCGAGGGTCGTCCTCGTCAGCCAGGTCGAAGTCCACTGAGGCAAGCTAGCGCCGCCTTGGCGAGCCGGCCTAGCGTCGCGACGTTGCCTGCGCCCACCCCGTTGTTCACTGAGGACCACAACCAGTTCCGACGCACTGTGCGCGGGCTGATCGAGCGCGAGATCGAGCCCCACGTCGACGCCTGGGAGGAGGCGGGGTGCTTTCCCGCCCACGACCTCTTTCCCAAGCTCGCGGCCGCCGGCCTTCTTGGCCTGGAATACGACCCGGACTTCGGAGGCCAGGGCGCCGACCACTCCTACACCGTGGTGCTCGGCGAGGAGCTCGGCCGCATCAGCTGCGGCGGCGTGCCCATGGCCATCTCCGTGCAGACCGACATGGCCACTCCCTCCCTTGCGCGCTTCGGCACCCCCGAGCTGAAGCAGCGCTACCTGGCGCCGGCGCTGAGCGGCGAGATGGTCACCTCCATAGCGGTCAGCGAGCCCGACGCCGGCAGCGACGTGGCCGCGCTGGCCACCCGCGCAAACCGTGACGGCGACGAGTGGGTCATCAACGGGTCCAAGCTCTACATCACCAACGGTACCCAGGCCGAATGGCTGTGCCTCCTCGTCCGCACCTCCGACGAGGGCGGCTACGCCGGCATGTCGCAGATCATCGTCGAGGCCGAGACGCCCGGCTTCGCGGTCTCGCGGAAGCTCGACAAGCTCGGGAACCGGTCGTCCGACACCGCCGAGCTGTCGTTCACCGACATGCGGGTGCCCGTCGCCAACACCATCGGGGAGATCGGCCGGGGCTTCCAGCAGCAGATGGCCCAGTTCGTCGTCGAACGGATGTGGGCCTCGTACACGGTGGTGGGC
>JBPCRR010000261.1:0-7659 GCA_050996645.1 Acidimicrobiales bacterium
CTGCGGAGAGGGCATCGACGACGTGGTGGGCATCGTGCACGCCAAGGACCTGATGCGGGCCGAGCGGGACGAGCGCGCTGACCAGCTCGTCGGGCAGCTGGCTCGCCCCTCCCACTTCGTGCCGGAGACGAAGGGAGCGGCCGAGCTCCTCCGGGAGATGCAGCACCAGCGCTTCCACATGGCCATCGCGGTGGACGAGTACGGCGGTACCGCCGGGCTCGTGACCCTGGAGGACATCATCGAGGAGCTTCTCGGGGAGATCGTGGACGAGTTCGACGTGGAGGACGCCATGATCGAGCCGCTCCCCGGTGGTGACGTGCGCGTGAACGCCCGCATGGCCCTCGACGAGGTGAACGACCTCCTCAGCGCCCGTCTCCCCGAGGGCGACTGGGACACCCTCGGCGGCCTGCTCCTTTCCGAGCTGGGTCACGTGCCGGCTGAGGGCGAGTCGGTGGTGGTGGCCGGCTGGGAGCTGACCGCCCAGCGCGTGGTGGGCCGGCGGATCGGGCGGGTGCGCGTGCACCGCCTGCCCGTCGAGCAGACGGTCGCCTCCGACGCGGATGGGGTCTGATGCGCTCGGGCTTCGTGACCTTCGTGGGTCGTCCCAACGTCGGCAAGTCCACCCTCCTCAACCAGATCCTCGGCACCGAGATCGCCATCACCTCCGACAAGCCCCAGACCACCCGCACCCGAATCCAAGGGGTCCTCTCCCGCGCCGATAGCCAGGTGGTGTTCGTCGACACGCCCGGCATCCACAAGCCCCGCACCGCGCTGGGCAGCCGACTCAACGCCACCGCCCAGGGCACCATCGGCGACGTCGACGTGGTGTGCTTCGTCCTCGACGCCACCCAGCCCCTCGGCCGAGGCGATCAGTGGGTGGCGGCGCTGGTGCCGCTCGACGCGGTGTGCGTCGTCAACAAGATCGACAAGGCCCCGAAGGCCACGCTGGCCCAGCAGCTCCAGGCGGCATCCGGCCTGGAGCTGAGCGAGTACTTCCCGGTGTAGGCCAAGACGGGGGACGGCGTGACGGCTCTCGTCGACCATCTCATCGGCCGTCTCCCGGAAGGACCGCGCTACTTCCCCGACGACATGGTCACCGACGTGCCGGAGGCGTTCATGGTGGCCGAGCTCGTGCGCGAGCAGCTGCTCCGCCGCACCCACGACGAGCTCCCCCACTCCATCGCCGCCCGGGTGACCGAGTGGGACTGGCCCCTGATCCGCTGCGAGATCCTCGTGGAGCGCACCAGCCAGAAGGGGATCGTCATCGGTCACAAGGGCCAGGTGCTCAAGGAGGTGGGCATCGCCGTGCGCGAGCAGCTCCCCGAGGGCACCTACCTGGAGCTGATCGTCAAGGTCGACAAGGACTGGCAGAGCCGGCCCAAGGCGCTGGAGCGCCTGGGCTACTAGGGCGGCTCCCTACTGGACGGGGTGGCGCAGCGGGGCCAGGAACTCCTCGACCTCGGCGCGATGACGGGTGCGGCGCATCGGTGGGAGCGCTCCGACCAGCGCCCACCGGTAACGGGCCGTGCCGAGCCGGGGGTCGAGCACGGCGACCACACCCCGGTCGGCGGCGGAGCGGATCAGGCGGCCGGCGCCTTGGGCCAGGAGGGTGGCGGCGCGGGGGAGGTCGATCTCCTCGAAGGCGCGTGTACCGATGCGGTCGCGCCTCGCCTGCAGTAGAGGGTCGTCAGGTCGAGGAAAGGGAAGCTTGTCGATGGCAACGACCGACAACGCCGGGCCCGGGACGTCGACGCCTTGCCAGAAGCCCATGGTGGCAAAGAGACAGGAATGCTCCTCGGCCCCGAAGCGGGCCAGGAGGGCAGGCTTCGGTAGGTCGGATTGGGTGAGGACCGGCCAGTCGACCCTGCGCCGCACGGCTTCAGCGGCGGCAGTCATCGCCCGCCAGCTCGTGAAGAGTGCCAGGGTCCGGCCGCCGGCTGCGTCTATGAGAGCGGTCAGCTCCTCCACGACGGCTGCGTCGTGGCCACGGTGGCGGGGGTCGGGCATGTGGAGGGCGCAGTACAACAACGCCTGACGCTGGTAGTCGAAGGGGCTGCCCACGTCCACCTCGTCGAAGGAGCCGGAGCGCAACCCGATCCGCTGAGCCAGACGGGGCGGGATGGTGGCGCTGGTCAGAACCGCGGTGGGCGCGTCTTCGAGGTCCCACAGCCGGGCGCGGAGGACCTCACCGACGTCGACCGGCGCGACGCGCAGCACGGGGCCGTGGAGCGGTCCCTCGACCCAGGCCACCTTGGAGTCGTCCAGGGCGAGAAGCTCGTCCACCTCGGCGAGGAGGTGCGTGGCCGCCTGGGTCAGCCGGGCGACTCCTGGCTCCAAGGACCGATCGGTGCCCTCACCGCGGCGCACCGCGCCCAGCAGGACCGCCACGCGCTCGCGCACGACGCCGAGGCGCTGGGCCAACTCGTCGGTCAGGGGATGGGGCAGCCGGGTGCCGCGAAGGGGCCCGATGACCTCTGCCAACAGCCCGGCGGCGTCTTCGACAGCGGTGGCGGGCGCTGGGTCGTCAGACAGGACACGCCCGGCTCGGGCGAGCGCCTGGAGGCGTCCGGGGGCCAGCTCGAAGCCCAAGGTCGCGGATGCGATGTCCTCCAGTTCGTGAGCCTCGTCGAACACGACCAGGTCGTGGGGAGGCAGCACCTCGCCGCGAGATGCCAGGTGGGTGGTGTAAAGGTGGGTGTTGACCACCACCACGTCAGCGCCGCCGGCGCGCCGGCGGGCTGCTTCCGCGAAGCACACCGAGCCCGAAGGGCACTGTGCGGCCCCAGGGCAGTCCCTCGGACCGACGCTGACCTGAGCCCAAGCTGGCGCGCTCGGCTCCCAGTCCAGGTCGGCGCGGTCGCCGACCTCCGCGGTCTCGGCCCAGGCCGCCAGGCGGCGGATCTCCCGACCGAGCGGGCCAACCGACACAGGATCGCTGTCCTCCAAGGAGAGCTGGTCGCCGCCGTCGCGGATCTCTTTGACCCTTTGGCGGCACAAGTAGTTGGATCGCCCCTTGAGTACGGCGAAGTCGAGCGGTGCCGACAGCGACGCCGCGGTCAGTGGCAGGTCGTTGGTCGCAAGCTGGTCTTGGAGCGCCTTGGTGGCGGTGACGACGACACACCTCGTGCCGAGCGTGAGAGCGGGTACGAGGTAGCCGAGGGTCTTGCCCGTGCCGGTCCCCGCTTGGACGATCAGGTGCCGCTGCGTCTTTATGGCTGCGGCCACCGCCTCGGCCATGCGGAGCTGGGATGGCCGGTCCTCGCGGTTTGCCAGGGCGCCCGTCACGCGCTGAAGCGCCCGCTCGATCGACCTGTCCGTCACCGCCCAAAGGCTAAACGCCGGCGGTGACCACCAGACCGATAGCTTGCAACCGTGGATCTGGACGGGCTGGACCCCTCGCGCATACCCCGGCACGTGGCCTGCGTGATGGATGGCAACGGTCGGTGGGCCACGAAGCGGGGCCTGCCCCGGACCGAGGGTCACCGCGCTGGCGAGACCGCCCTGTACGACTCCATCCAAGGCGCGGTCGAGCTTGGCATCCCGTGGTTCACCGTCTACGCGTTTTCGACTGAGAACTGGCGCCGGCCCGCGAGTGAGGTTCGTTTCCTGCTGAACGTGATCGCCGACCAGTTGCTCACCCGCCGCCGTGACGAACTGCACGAGATGGGGGTGAGGATCCGGTTCATCGGGCGCCGCGACTGGCGGGTCCCGCGCTGGGTGCTGCGACGCATGGACGAGGCGGCCTTGCTGACAGCTGGCAATCGGAAGATGACCCTCACGGTGGCCTTCAACTACGGGGGGAGGGCCGAGATAGTCGACGCGGTCCGGTCGCTTGTCACAGCGGGCGTTCCTGCCGCCAAGATCGACGAGAGAGCCATCCGCCGCCACCTCTACGACCCTTCCATTCCGGATCCCGACTTGGTCGTGCGAACCTCCGGGGAGCACCGGGTCTCCAACTTCTTGTTGTGGGAGCTGGCCTACAGCGAGCTCGTGTTCACAGATGTTTTGTGGCCAGACTTTCGTAGAGAGAATCTGGTCGAAGCCGTCCGCGAGTATCAGGCACGCGACAGGCGTTTTGGGACCACCCCCGAGTCCTACAGCGAAGGCCTGCCGGGCTGACGCCATGTCCCTGTACCGTGCCGAGGGGGTGGTCCTGCGGACCTACAAGCTGGGGGAAACAGATCGCATCGTCGTGTTCATGACCGCCGCCCACGGCAAGGTGCGGGCGGTGGCGAAAGGGGTGCGCAAGATCAAGAGCCGCTTCGGCGGGCGCCTGGAGTCCCCCAATCGCCTGAGTCTGCTGTTGTACGAAGGCCGCGAGCTCCACGTGGTGACCCAGGCCGAGACCCTCGACCATCACAGGGCGCTTCGCGAGGACCTGGGGCTCATGACCGAGGCGATGTCGGTGGTGGAGGCCGTGGACCAACTCGCCCAGGACCACGAGCCAAACCCTGCGCTGTACCGCATGCTTGTCGACGCGCTGGCGACATTGGCGCGTCGGCCTTCGGCTCTGCTGGTGGCTGGGTTCTACTGGAAGGCGCTCGCCCTCGAAGGGATGGCGCCCGTGGTCGACAGCTGCGTGCGCTGCGGGGCTGGCGCCAATGGTGACCAGGCGGCGCTGGTTGTCCTCGACTGGCAGGAGGGGGGAGCGTTGTGCTCGTCTTGTCGAGTCAGCGCGGTGGGAAGTCTCGGCGCAGCCGAAGTGACGCCGGGCGCGCTGAGAGCGATACAGCTCATCCTCGGTGGCCAGCTCCGCCACGCCCTGGCCACGCCCGCAGGCCCGGTGGCGCGCGAGGTCACGGCTCTGGCCACCGGGGCCTTGGAGGCCCACCTCGAGCGTCGCCTCCGCGTGGCGCGCACGATGGCCGGAACCGGCGTTGTGGGATCTCACGAAACTCTCAGGTAGCTCACAGGAGACGCTCGGTACGAAGCCGGTAGCCTGACGCCCCATGGCTGCCGGCATGGAAGACATCGTCAGGCTCTGCAAGCAGCGTGGGTTCGTCTTTCCGTCGGCAGAGATCTACGGCGGCTTTCGTTCCACCTATGACTACGGCCCCCTCGGCGTGTTGATGCTGCGCAACGTCAAGGAGGCCTGGTGGCGGTCGATGGTGCAGATGAGACACGAGGTGGTCGGCCTCGACGCAGCCATACTGTCCAGCCCGCAGATCTGGGCCGCGTCGGGTCACCTGGACAACTTCACCGACCCGTTGGTGGACTGCCGTGCGTGTCACGAGCGATGCAGGGCCGACCACCTCCAGCCCGGTGAGGACGGGATCACCCGCTGCCCGAACTGCGGCAGCACCGATCTGACCGAGGCCCGAGCGTTCAAACTCATGTTCCAGACCCACGTCGGACCCGTGGAGGACGAGGGGTCGGTGGCCTATCTGCGACCGGAGACGGCCCAAGGGCACTTCGTCAATTTCGCCAATGTCTTGCGAACGAGCCGAAAGCGCCCGCCGTTTGGAATCGCCCAGATCGGCAAGTCGTTCCGGAACGAGATCACCCCTGGCAACTTCGTGTTCCGCACGCGGGAGTTCGACCAGATGGAGATGGAGTACTTCGTGCCCCCGGACCAGGCCGACATGTGGTTCGAGTACTGGTGCGAGCAGCGCCGGCAGTGGTACATCGACCTCGGGATCCCAGCCGACATGCTCAGGCTGCGCCACCACGGCGAGGAGGAGCTGTCCCACTACTCGAAGGCGACAGCAGACGTGGAGTTCCTATTTCCCTGGGGGTGGGGCGAGCTCGAAGGGGTCGCCAACAGGTCCGACTTCGACCTGCTCGCGCACAGCGCGGCCAGCGGGGAGAAGCTGGAGTACTTCGACCAGTCCACTGGCGAGCGCTACGTGCCATGGGTCATCGAGCCCGCCGCGGGGGCCACGAGGACGATGATGGCGTTTCTCATCGCCGCGTACGACACCGACGAGGTGGCGGGCGAGGCCAGGACCGTTCTACGTCTGAACCCACGGCTGGCGCCGTACCAGGTCGCAGTGCTTCCACTATCCCGCAAAGAGAGCCTGCTGCCCCTCTCCGAGGAGGTGCTGGCGCTCCTGCAGCCGGTAGCCATGTGCGACTACGACGAGACCCAATCGATCGGCCGGCGCTACCGGCGCCAGGAGGAGATCGGCACCCCGCTGTGCGTAACGATCGACTTCGAGTCGCTCGAGGACCACGCAGTGACAGTGCGTGACAGGGACACCACCGAGCAGAAGCGGGTCAGCATCGACGACCTGGTGGCGGAGATCCAGGGGCGCCTGTCCAGGTGATCGCGCCCGCGTTGCTTCGCTCGTCGCTCTTGGCCGGGGTGGGCGCCCGCCGGGTGCGGGCCGACAGCCGGGCGCGAAGGCCGCGCCGAATCCGCTGGTGGACGGAGTTGTGCCTCGCGAGCGCCGGGTATGGCGTGTACGCGTTCATCCGCAACACCCAGGGGCGTGCCCAGAGCGTCAACGCCTACACCCGCGCCGTGAATAACTCCGCGCACGTCGTGAGCGCCGAAAAGCACCTCGGCGTCTACCACGAAAAGGCGGTGCAGCACCTCGCGCTGAAGGTCCCACTGCTCATGCAGGGGTTCGACACGTTCTGGTCGCTCGCATACCTGTTCGCAACGGTCGGTGTGTTCATCTGGCTGATCCGCTGGCAGCCGGAGCGCTACCGGCGGCTGCGCAGCGCCTTTGTGCTCGCCACTGCGCTGGGTCTGGTGGTGTTTGCCTTCTACCCGGCCGTCCCGCCCCGGATGCTGCCCGAGCAGTTCGGGTTCGTTGACACCTGGGCGCGAATCGGCGGCATCGGGATGAAGAACCCTCCGCGGCTGGAGCAGATCTCGGACCCCTTCGCCGCGATGCCGAGCCTGCACGTCGCCTGGGCCGCGTGGTGCGCGCTCGCCGTGGCGCCGGCGTGCCGGCGCTGGTGGGCCAAGGCGCTGGCGTGGAGCTACGCCTCGCTCACGATCGTGGCGGTGATTGCCACCGGCAACCACTTCCTACTAGACGCCATCAACGGCATCGCCCTTGCCGTCGGCTCTGTGGTCGTCGTGGACCAGGGGGCGCGGTTGCGCCAGCGCTGGTGGCTCCGCAAGGGTCCGCGGCTGGCGTGGGCGGACCTCGGGCTGGCTGAGGCGATGGCACCGGTCCTGGCTGTGTCCGATTCGAGCGTCGCGGCCTGAAGTACCGGGCTCGCCCGAATCCCGGGGCTTGCAATCCCGGGCCAGGGCCATGCGGCGCGATAGATAGGCTCGGGTGGCTCCGCTGCCGTTGGGGCCGCGCGCAAAGCCCGTGCAAAGGACGCTCAACCGAAAATGCCCCTGATCTACGCCTTCGACCATAAGCACCGCCGGGCCCCCATGGCGATGAAGGACCTCCTCGGCGGCAAGGGCGCCAACCTGGCCGAAATGACCTCGGTGCTCGGACTGCCTGTGCCTCCGGGGTTCACCCTTACCACCGATGCCTGCCGCGCGTACCTCGAAGGCGGCTGGCCCCCCGGTCTCGACGCTGAGATCGCAAGGTCGGTCCGCAGGCTCGAGCGGTCCATGGGTAAGACCCTCGGGGATGCCGAGGACCCCTTGCTGGTCTCTGTGCGCTCCGGCGCCAAGTTCTCGATGCCCGGAATGATGGACACGGTCCTCAACCTCGGGCTCAACGACGAATCGGTCAAGGCGTTGGC
>JBPCRR010000264.1:0-14637 GCA_050996645.1 Acidimicrobiales bacterium
CCAGGACGCCCACCCGCTGTCGGAGGTGGTCTACTGCCCCGACCGGGCTGTCCTCGGCCCTCTAGTGAGGTCGCTCCTGCACCCCGGCGATGTGTGCTTGACCCTGGGGGCGGGGGACATCACGACCTTGCCCGACGAGCTGCTCGGCGCCGCTCGCTGCATGCCAAAGAGGCCAAGCCGGTGACCGGGGCGGGTCGCGGCGGGCCTGGTGACGCTCGGCCGGCGGGAGCCGATCCCGCTCGGGTCGCCGCAGCCTTGGAGGTCCTCGGTGTTCTCGCGCGGCCGAACGCCCCGCTCGGGGCCTTGACGACCTACCGGGTCGGCGGCCTCTCGGCCCTCAGGGTCGACGCATCGAGCGGTGAGGACCTGGCGGCGGTGAGCCGGGCGGTTGCTGCCAGCGGGCTTCCTGTGCTGGTGGTCGGACGCGGCTCGAACCTGCTCGTCTCCGACGCCGGATTCCCGGGGATCGCCGTGACCCTCGATCCAGGCTCGGCCGAGTTCTCCTCGGTGGAGATGGCGAGCACCGACGACGGCGCCTTCGCCGTTCGAGCGGGCGCCGCAGTACCGTTGCCTGCCCTGGCCCGCCGCACGGCGGAGGCGGGCCTCACCGGCCTCGAATGGGCGGTGGGGGTGCCCGGGTCCGTCGGCGGCGCGGTGCGGATGAACGCGGGCGGCCACGGCTCCGACGTGGCGGCATGCCTCGGGCGAGCCTGGATCGCGGATCTAAGCGGTGGGGAAGCGGCGTCGGCAGTCGGCCGGGACGCTCTCTGCTACGGGTATCGCAGGTCCTCGGTCGGCCCGGCCGACGTCGTCGTGCGGGCGGAGTTCGTGCTGCGCCCGGCAGAGCGCCGCCAGGCGCTCGCAACCATCCGCGACATAGTCCGCTGGCGGCGCGATCATCAACCCGGTGGACAAAACGCCGGGTCGGTCTTCACCAACCCCGGAGGTGACCCGCCAGCCAACTCGGCCGGCTGGCTCATCGACGCAGCGGGGTTGAAGGGCCGCCGGTGGGGGAGCGCCATGGTTTCGCACAAGCACGCCAACTTCATTCAAGCGGACGCCGGGGGATCCGCAGACGACGTGCACGCCTTGCTGCGCCAGGTGCAACGAGTCGTACTGGAGAAGACGTCGGTGGCGCTCGAGACAGAGGTAGAGCTGATCGGGTTCCCCGAACCATCGACCTGTAGTAGAGGGTTATCATGACCTTCGACTACGGGGCATTGGGGGGGTCCACGCTCGAGGTCAAACCAGCCCTTGCGATCGATCCCAGGATCCGTGAGCGCCGCGATGCGGTCCTGCGGGCTACTGGCCGTCGGCGCTTGCGGGTGCTGCTCGCTGCCGTCGCGGTGCTGTGCGTGGCAGGCGGCGCAGTAGGCGCGTTGTTCTCGCCGCTGTTGGAGGTGAAAAAGGTGGCCCTCGAGGGAGAGTCCGCGGAGCCCACCGCGCAGATCCTGTCCGCGGCGGGCTTGTCGGGCGGCCGCCACATGATCGCGATTGATCCGGTACAGATCAGTCACCGCCTCCAGGCGCTGCCCTGGGTGTTGTCCGCAGCGGTCTCTCGGAGGTGGCCCACGACCGTCGTCATCCGTATCCGGGAGCGCCACCCCGTCGCCCAGGTGGTGGCCGGCGCCGCTGGAGGGCCCACCGGCAGCTTCGCTCTAGTCGATGGCACGGGTCGGGTCTTGGCGCTGCAGCCCTCGGCGTCGCCGGGGATCCCGGTGCTCTCGGGGATCGGCGCAGCCGAGCCGCCAGGGTCCTCCCTCGGACCCTTGGCGGCGCTGCAGCTCGCCGCCGGCTTGCCACAAGCCCTCGCCGGCCGGGTGCTGACCGTGAACGCGGGCCCAGACGGTGCCCTGAGCGCGACCTTGGCGACGCCCGGAGGTCGCCCCGTCTCGGTCGTCTTCGGGCGCCCGAGCGAGCTGACCGCCAAGCTCGCGGCATTAACCACCGTGCTGGCGCAGGTTCCTATCGGCGGGGTCGGCACCATCGACCTACGGGTCCCCGACCGTCCGGCCTTGACCGATGTCACGCAGCCAGCTAGCGTCTCGACCACTTCACGAGGTTGATCCTTTGCCGTACCAGTTGCTTCATGCTGAAGTCAAGGTTGAGCGACAGGCCCCACCGCCGGGGATCCGCGCAAGTGACGCGGTCATGTGCCACGCTGTCAGGAACATCCAAGACCTGGATCGCCCCGCCTGGGGCGGCTCACCTAACCCGTTTTGCCAGTTGAACTCAAGCAACCAGCTGAATCCAAGAAACCAGAACCTGCGGCGACACCTGGCCAACTGGCCAGTTCTTGCCGTGCCCCGGGAGGGTTGACATGGCCGGTGCCACCCAGAACTACATCGCCGTCATAAAAGTCGTTGGGATCGGCGGTGGGGGGGTCAACGCGGTAAACCGCATGATCGACGCCGGGCTCAAAGGCGTCGAGTTCATAGCCGTCAACACCGACGCGCAGGCGCTGTTGATGAGCGACGCCGACGTCAAGTTGGACATCGGCCGCCAACTGACGCGGGGGCTCGGAGCGGGATCTGACCCCGAGGTCGGCAGGGAGGCTGCCGAGGAGCACCGTGAAGAGATCGAGGAGGTGCTCAAGGGCGCCGACATGGTGTTCATCACCGCCGGCAAGGGTGGCGGGACCGGTACTGGGGGCGCCCCGGTGGTTGCCGAGATGGCCAAGTCGCTCGGTGCACTCACCATCGGCGTGGTCACCCGCCCGTTTGCATTCGAGGGCCGGCGCCGCTCGTTGCAGGCCGAGGCGGGCATCCAGCGACTGAAGGAGAAGGTCGACACGCTCATAGTGATCCCGAACGACCGCCTGCTGACGGTCTCCAACGACAAGACCTCCATGGTCAACGCGTTCAAGATGGCCGACGAGGTCCTGCTCCAAGGCGTCCAGGGGATCACCGACTTGATCACCACCCCTGGGTTGATAAACACCGACTTCGCCGACGTCAAGATGATCATGCACGACGCCGGCACCGCGATCATGGGGATCGGCACGGCGTCGGGCGACGGGCGCGCCGTAACGGCCGCCAAGCTGGCCATCACCTCGCCGCTGCTGGAGGCGTCGATAGAGGGCGCCCGCGGGATCCTGCTGAACATCGCCGGCGGCAGCGACCTCGGCCTTTTCGAGGTCAACGAGGCCGCAGAGATCATCCACGGCGTGGCGCACCCCGACGCCAACATCCTCTTCGGCCAGGTGATCGACGACACCATGGGCGACGAGGTCCGGGTGACGGTTATTGCCGCGGGGTTCCAGAGGTGGGAGGACCAGGGCAGCGAGCGGGCGTCGGGTGCCCAGGCGGGCGGGATCGGACTTGCGGAGACCGAGCGCGAGATCGGACGCCACGACGACGAGCTCGGCTTGGGCGGCGACGACGACTTCGACGTCCCTGACTTCCTGAAGTAGTGATGAGAGCCTGCCCCGGCCCGTTTGGGAGCAGGTAGAGATGTCGTCGTCGCTGGCTTCTGTGCCCGCGAAGCCGCCGGCTCACGGAGCACGCTGGCCCTGCACGCCCAGATGGCCACCTGCGGCGCAGGTTCGTTGCACCACCCGCACAGATGGCGACATGGGTGGTCGTGACGCCGCGAGCGAAGCCCGTCGGCGCGGGGCGGCGCCGGCGCCTGTCGCATTCCTTCGCCAGGTCCACGGCTCCCGGGTGGTGGAGGTGGGACCCGGAGGGCTGGGCGCCGGAGAGGAAGCCGACGCGGCGCTCACCTCGGAGCGGGGTCTGGCGCTCGGGGTTCTCACGGCCGACTGCGCCCCAGTGGCTCTGGCCAGCCCCGAGGGGGTGGTCGGGGTGGCTCATGCCGGCTGGAGGGGCCTCAGAGACGGCGTGATCGAGGCTGTAGTGGCGGCGATGAGGGATCTCGGGGCGAGCTCGGTACTGGCGGCCCTCGGGCCCTGTATACATCCCGAGTGCTACCCGTTCGACACGGCAGAGCTTGACGAGGTCGCCGGCGTCCTCGGTCCGTCGGTGCGAGCCCTGGACCGCTCGGGGGCGCCGGCGCTGGACCTGCCCGCGGGCGTGCGGTCGGCGCTCGGGCGCGCCGGAGCCGAGTTGGTCGCCGACGCGTCGACTTGCACCGCATGCGACACCTCGTACTGGTCATGGCGGGTGGGAAGGCACACCCAACGACAGGCCACGCTGGTATGGCGGTGATCCCGTGAGCCTTCGGCCGGCGCCGGCCTTGGGGCCTGCCACCACCCAGCTGACTGCCGACGAGCTGATGCATCGATGGAACGAACTGTGCCGGCGGGTGGCCAGCGCGGGTGGCGACCCCGATGGAGTCACCGTCGTAGCGGTCACCAAGGGATCCGACGCCGCTGTGGTAGCACTCGCGCGATCAGTCGGCATGGAGCACTTCGGTGAGAACTACGCCTCAGAGCTGACCGCCAAGGCTCCCGCCGCCGATGGGGCTCACTGGCACTTCCTCGGGAGCGTGCAGCGCAACAAGGTGCGCCGGCTGGCGCCCCACGTGTGGATGTGGCAGGGGGTCGACCGCGCCGCGGCCGCCGAAGCCATCGCCGCCCGCCAGCCTGGGGCCAGGGTCCTGGTTCAGGTCAACCTCACCCGAGATTCCCACCGCGGCGGCTGCGCGGAGCTCGACGCGCCCGGACTCGTGGAGCACTGCCGCGCCCTGTCGCTCGATGTCAGGGGTCTGATGGGAATTGGGCCGGCGGGGGACCAGGTCTCGAGCCGGAACTGCTTCCGCGGGTTGAGCCGGTTGACTCGATCCCTCGAGCTTCCCGAGCTGTCGGCGGGCATGAGCGACGATTTCGAAGAAGCGGTGGCGGAGGGCTCGACGATGATCCGGATCGGTCGGCTCTTGTTCGGTCCGCGGCCCGGCCCTGGCCGCGCTCGGCACTAGGCTCGGGAGACTGGGAGGCTTTTTCAAATGGCATCAGGAATTGTCCGCAGGGCGATGGTGTACCTCGGACTCAGCGACGACGAATACGACCACTACGACGAGCGGGACTATGCGCCGTCCGGCGCCGCCGCGCGCAGGTACGCGCCGGAGCCCATGGAGCCGGGACCGGTGTCCGCGGTCAGGCCTTTGCCGCGCGAGCCAGGGCCCGATCCCGGCAACGGGTTCGCCGTGACCCCGAGACCATCAGTCGTCCGCCAGATCACCCCAATCCAGAGCGCCCGGGTGCACGTCGTGGCGCCCGCCAAGTTCGCCGACGCCCAAGAGGTCGGAGACCGCTTCAAGAGCGGCCAGCCGGTGATCGTCAACCTACAGACCGGGGATAGGGAGCTCTCGCGACGGATGATCGACTTTTGTAGCGGGGTGACGTACGCCCTCGGCGGCAGCATGGACAAGGTGGCCGACCAGGTTTTCCTGCTCACGCCCTCCAACGTTGAGGTGTCGGCCGAAGAGAAGCGACGACTCCAGGAGCGGGGGCTGTACCGCTCTTGATAGGAGGGCGCGTGTTTGAGCCGTGACGCTCCATTCCGGCAACATCCTCTACGTCATCGGCCAGCTGTACGTCCTGGTCCTGTTCGCCAGGGCATTGCTCAGCTGGTTTCCCGAGTCACCCACCTCGGCGCTGAATCCGTTGCGACGCTTTGTGATCGTCGTCACGGAACCCGTGCTCGCTCCCTTCCGGCGTCTGATCCCCCCGATCGGCATGTTCGACGTGTCCTTCATCGTGGCGTTTCTGGTCGTGGAAGTGATCGTCCAAGGGGTACTGGCGCGCCTGTGACCGGAATCCGCTGCCATCGAGGACGGCGCATTCCCTACCCCTGTCCCGTGCCACTACGATGGGCCCATGGAGGTCTCCCCAAAGACGCTTCGTGAGGTCGAGTTCCGCGAGAAGATGCGCGGTTATCACCCCGAAGACGTTGACCAGTTCCTCGAGCAGGTTGCAGCTGCGCTGGAAGTGATGCAGGATCGTCTTCGCCAGGCGGTCGAGCGAGCCCAACGTGCCGAGCAGGCAGCGTCGGACTCCGGCGGAAGCGACGAGACCCTGCGCAGAACTCTCGTCTTGGCACAGCGCACCGCTGACCTCGCTGTGCAAGAGGCGCGCGAGCAGGCAGCTCGGATCCTCGCGGGGGCGGAGCAGCAGGCGCAGACACTCCTGAGTGAGGCCGACGAACGCGCCAGGCGCGCGTACGAGGATGAGTTGGCGCAGGCGCGCGCCGAGGTGTCCCAGCTCGAGATCGTGCGTCAGCAGGCGCAGGTCGAGGTCGAGGAGCTGAGGCGCTGGATAGACGACCATCGCCACCACGTCCTTGCCTCGCTACAGGACGCGATTGCCATGGTGGAGCACGCTGGTGCAGTCCCCGCTCCGCCGACGAGCCGGCCGGTCGACCTGCCGCCGCCCCGCAGCGAGCCCGAACCCGAGGCTTCCGGTCCCGAGACCATTGCGTGGCGGCCGGACCAGGGGGCGCCTGTAAGCCCCGGGCCGGGAGAGGACCCGTACTTCAGCGAGCTGCGCAAGGCTGTCGGCGAACCGGGCCACGATCAAGAGCCCCGCACTGAGACAGATCCGCCCGCCAGCGACCAGGCGTTGGACGACTTCTTCGAAGACGACGCCTTCGATGACGATCGGCGCTTGGGGGGTCGTCTCCGCCGCCGGCGTTAGACTTTGTGACCTGGTGGCGCCGGCGCTCGCTTGCGCGGCGGTGTCCGGTTCGCGCAATATGCACTCCCAACGAACGACGAAGCATCCGGCGGTTCGAGTTCTCCATAGGAAGGTGATTGCGTGCTGCTCTGGTTGACAGTCGGGCTCGTGCTAGCTGGGGCCGTGCTCTTAATACTCGGCTTCGTCGAGAACGGCTTCGGCTACTTCTACGCCTCGATTGCCTGTGCCGCGATCGCCGGGGTGACCCTCGTCGTGTTCGGTCGCCTCAACCGCCAGCGCGCCGCCCAGCTGGCCGGAGCGGGGGCGGAGCCCACCCAGGCCCTCGACCGTGCGGGCGACAGGGAGCCCGCTTTGGTGGGCCGCGCCGGTGCGGACGACACCGAGGTGTCCGCGGCCCCGACGCCGCCGGCGGGCACTCCAGCAGCCCGCGAGACATCCGTAGGCCGGGAGCCCGCTGTGGGCGCTCGGGACCTGGCGGGCGAGCCGTGGGATGAGGAGCCGATATTCCCCATCGAGGACTACGACGACCGGCGGTTCGCCGAGATCCTCCCGCTGCTCCCGGAGTTGGACCCCGACGAGCTCGAGGAGGTCCGTGATCACGAAACGTCGCACAAGGCGCGAGGCAGCATTCTTCGCCGGATTGCCGGTCTACTCGCCTCGGAGACCGCCGGCGGCGGGTTGGGCGCAGTTGCGGGTGAGCCAACCGAGCCGCCCGTTTTCCCGATTGCCGACTACGACCAGTTGCGCGTGGTCGAGATACTGCCGCTACTGGAGGAACTGACGCCAGAGGAGCTCGACGCGGTTGCGCGAAGCGAACGCGCCGGCGCTCGTCGCAATACCGTTCTCGCCCGGATAGAGCGCCTGCGGGCGGGGATGCGCCCCGTGTTGCCGGCACGCCAGGCGGCCGGGACACCGGCACCGTCGAAGACCCCCGCCGCCAAGAAGGCTGCGCCGGCCAAGGCTCCCACTGCCAAGGCACTGGCCGCCAAGGCCCCTGCTGCTAAGGCCCCTGCTGCTAAGGCCCCTGCTGTTAAGGCCCCTGCTGTTAAGGCCCCTGCGGCTAAGGCCCCTGCTGTTAAGGCCCCTGCTGCCAAGAAGGCTGTGCCGGCAAAGGCACCAGCCGCCAAGGCTCCCGCTGGCAAGAAGGCTGCGCCCGCAGCGAGCAAGGCTGCGCCGGCCAAGGCGCCTGCTGCAAAGAAGGCTGCGCCGGGCAAGGCTCCCGCGGGGAAGACGCCTGCCGCCAAGAAGGCTGCGCCTGCTGCAAAGAAGGCGCCTGCTGCAAAGAAAACAGCCAAGCGCTCCCGCTAGCGCCCATCCGCTGGAGAACCCGGATCCGTCGCACGTCCTGGGTTGCTACGGGGTCATTGGCGGACGGCGGCTACGGCCACCTCCTCGCCGTCGGGCAAGGAGGACACGGTCCATTCCTCACCGCGAAGCGCCGGTGCCTCGGGCTCGAGCAGCTCAACGCTGACCGCCAGGGTCTGCTCGCCGAGCCAGGCTCGATGCGTCGTGAGGGCCCCTCGCACGCGTTGAGGAGCCGCGATCCGCAGGTGGATCCTGTCGCTCACGTCGAAGCCGTGGTCGCGCCGGTATTGCTGGACCACCCTGACCACGTCGCGCGCGGTGCCCTCGGCTAGCAGTTCCGGAGTCAGGTCCGTGTCGAGGATTACCAGGACACCATCGGACAGTGCTCTTGTGGTCTCGGGCGCTACCGGGTCGAGGCGCATCTCGAACTCGCCCGCCTCCAACTCGCTTTCACCAACCCTGGCTCGTCCGTTACGCAGGAGGGCCCAGTCCCCATTCCTGGCCGCGGCTGCGACCTCCGGTGTCGCCCCGCCCAGCCTCGGCGCCGCAACCTTGAAGTTGACGATCAGGTGGCGCTCGGCGTAGCTGTCGACGTCGTTCGTGAACCGGACCTGCTTCACGTTGAGCTCGTCTGCCACCAAGCCGGCGAAGGGGGCGAGCGACTCCGAGTCAGGGGCCGCGATTGTCAGCGCGGCGAGGGGCAGCCTGGCCCGCAACGAGGCGGCCTTGCGGACCGAGTGAGCAGCGGAGCACACCTCGCGCACCCTGTCCATACCTGCCACGAGATCGGGGTCCGCCGGAAGAGACTCGGCCTGCGGCCAGTCGGCGAGGTGCACCGACTCGGATTCCGCGGCGGTGATTCCACGCCAGACGACCTCGGTCTCGAGGGGCAGCAACGGTGCAGCGACGCGGCACAACACCTCGATCACCGTCGCCAAGGTGTCGAAGGCTCTTTGCGTGTCGGCCTCGTCTTCCGTTGTTCCCCAGAAGCGGTCCCTGCTTCGCCGGATGTACCAGTTGTTCAAGGCGTCGAGGAAGCCCTCTACGGCCGCGCACGCACCGGAGATGTCGTAGGAGTCCATGGCCTCGGTGACCGCGCCCACGACCGAACGAAGCTTTGCCAGCACGTAGCGGTCGAGCACCGCCGGCGAGTCGACCCGGCCGAGGCTCGCCCACCGGGCGTCGGCATTGGCGTAGAGCGAGAAGAAGTACCACGCGTTCCACAACGGCAACAGCGCGGAGCGCACGGCTGCGGGGATGCCCTTCTCGTCGACGATGGAATCGCCGCCGCGCAGGATCGGCGAGGACATCAGGTACCACCTCATCGCGTCGGAGCCGTGCTTGGCGAACATCTCCTCGGGGTCGGGGTAGTTTCGCAGCCGCTTGGACATCTTCTGGCCGTCGGAGCCGAGCACCACCCCGTGGGTGAGGCAGGTCTTGAACGCCGGGCGGTCGAAGAGCGCGGTCGCCATGACGTGCAACGTGTAGAACCAGGCTCGGGTCTGGGCGATGTACTCGACTATGAAGTCCCCGGGATAATGGTCCTCGAACCAGTCGGAGTTCTCGAACGGGTAGTGCACCTGAGCGAAGGGCATCGAACCGGACTCGAACCAGCAGTCCAGGACGTCGGTGATCCGCCGCATGGTCGAACGCCCCGTAGGGTCGTCGGGATTGGGCCGGGTCAGGGCGTCGACGGCCGGGCGGTGAAGGTCGCTCAGGCCGACTCCGAAGTCAGCCTCGAGCTCGTCGAGGCTGCCATACACGTCTGTGCGCGGATACCGGGGGTCGTCGCTTCTCCAGACCGGGATCGGCGAGCCCCAGAAGCGGTTGCGCGAGATCGACCAGTCCCGTGCCCCAGCGAGCCACTTCCCAAAGGACCCGTCTCGGACGTGCGCGGGGATCCAGTTGATCCCGGCGTTGTTGGCGAGGAGCTTGTCTGTGAGGGCTGTCACCCGCACGAACCAAGAGGTGACGGCTTTGTACACGAGCGGCGTGTCGGTCCGCCAGCAGTGGGGGTAGTTGTGCACGTACGAATCGGAGCGAACAAGACCGCCCTGCTCGCGGAGGACCCTGATTATGGGCTGGTTGGCGTCGAAGACCTGTAGGCCCTCGAAGTCGCTGACCGCCGAGGTAAAGCGGGCGCGGTCGTCCACGGGGCAGACCACCTCGATCCCTGCTGCCGCACAAGCGATCTGGTCGTCCTCACCGAAGCCGGGCGCCAGGTGGACCACACCCGTGCCTTCGTCGGTGGTGACGAAGTCCGCGGCGAGGACAACGAAGGCGTTCGCCGTGTCGGCGAAGTAGTCGAACAGTGGTCTGTAGTGGCGGCCAACCAGGGAGTCGCCTGACACGCACCCGAGCAGGGTCGCCCCCTCGAGCTGGGTGGCGTAGGACTCCACGCAGCCCGATCCCACCAGCACCCGGCTCCCGTCGAGCTCGAACACCGAGTACTCGATCTCTGGGCCCACGGCCAGAGCCAGGTTCGACGGCAGGGTCCAGGGTGTGGTGGTCCACACCCACACCGAGACGGCGCCGGCGACCAAGTCGGAAGCGGAGGGATCTGGCGCCAGGGTGAAACCAACCGTTACCGCAGGATCCTGACGCTCTCGATAGGCATCGTCCTGACGGGTCTCGGCGTTGGACAGCGGGGTCTCGCACTCCCAGCAGTAGGGCAGCACGCGGTAGGCCTCGTACAGCAGGCCCTTCTGCCAGAGCTGCTTGAACGCCCACATGACGCTCTCCATGTAGGAGAGGTCCATGGTCTTGTAGTCGTTGTCGAAGTCCACCCAGCGCGCTTGGCGGGTGACGTAGTGCTCCCACTCCTTCGTGTAGCGAAGCACCGAGCAGCGGCAGTGCTGGTTGAACTTGTCTATGCCGTACTCGGTGATGGGACCGCGCCCCGACACCCCGAGCTCCTTCTCGGCGGCGATCTCCGCGGGCAGACCGTGGCAGTCCCAACCGAAGCGTCGTTCGACCCGCCGGCCGCGCATGGTCTGGTAGCGGGGCACGACGTCTTTGACGTACCCGGTGAGGAGGTGCCCGTAGTGGGGAAGCCCGTTGGCGAACGGCGGCCCGTCGTAGAACACGAACTCGTTGCTGCCCTTGTCGCCGGATGGCCGGGCCCTCACCGAGGCACGGAAGGTGTCGTTGGCCTCCCACCACTCGAGCGTCTCGATCTCGAGGTCGGGAAACCGCGGAGAAGCGGGGACCTGAGGGTAAGGGAGGGCGTCGCCGGGGGGCATCCCTCCACGATAGGGGCGTGCCCGGGGGGGACTGGGGGGGACCCGCGGTTGGAGCCGTTTACAACCTGTGCCGTGGTATGGTCCGGCCTCCGAGCCAGCGTGGGGACGGTCGAAGGCCATGCCAAGAGCACAAAAACCACACACAGCGCCCACCGCGTCGAAGGCTGCGAGACGGACCCCCAAGTCCGGCGTCGGGGTGGCCGCCAAGGCTTCGAGCAGGTCTGGGGCCGCAGCGGGGCGCAAGGCAAGCCTCGCTGCTAGCTCGCGTGCAAAATCACCAACGAAAGCCAAGGCCGCGACAAGTTCCAGGCCAATAGCGAAGGCCCGAACGGCGGCGAAGGCCGGAACGGCGGCGAAGGCCAGCACCGCAGCGAAAGCCCGCACAGCGGTGAAAGCCCGCACAGCGGTGAAGGCGAAGGCCAAGGCGACCGCAGCCAAGCCGGCTCGAGTCAAGTCTCGTCCGCCCAAGGCGTCAGGCACGGCAAGGGCGTCGGGCACGGCAAGGTCGTCCGACAAGGCAAAGCAGCCGGACAAGCCCGCAGCGACAGAGCCACGCCGAGCCGGGCGCACAGTTTCCGGAGGGACGGTTGCCAAGCCCAAGGCTGCCGCCAAGCCCAAGGCTGCCGCCAAGCCCAAGGCTGCTGGCAAGCCCAAAGCTGCTGGCAAGCCCAAAGCTGCTGGCAAGCGCGGTTCGGCGAAGTCTCGTGCGCCCGCGGCCGCAGCGGGTAGGACCGTCGCCGCCAGCCGCAGGGGTTCCAACGCCAAGCTGGCGGCGCCTGGCCCTGTCGGCAAGGCCAAGTCGTCCGCGGCCAGGCCGGCGAAGACGACGAGCGCGTCGGGGACGTCGCGGCCAAGGCGGCCCACCCAGGCCGAGTCGGCCAAGCGTGGACTACCCGCCAGAGCGCCGAGGCAACAGGCGCCACAGCCAAGGTCGACCGGACCCGGATCGCCGGGCCCTGGCCGTACCGCTGCGGCGAAGGCTGCCGCCAAGGGAGTGCGCTGGGCCGGCCGGGCTCAGAAGGCCGCCTTCTTCAAGAAGCACCAGGAGCTGTTGATGCGGGAGCGTGCCAACTACCTTCGCCAGGCAGCTGAGCTGAAGGCGCAGGCCGACTCCTTGGCGGCCGAGCACGAACCAGGGGATGTGCAGTTCGACGAGGAGGGTGGAGAAGGCGGAACGGCCAACGTGGACCGCGAGCTCGACCTTGTGCTGTCCGCGCAGGCTCTCGCTGCGATCGCCGAGATCGACCATGCTCTGAGCAAGATGGCGGCCGGGACCTACGGGCTGTGCGAGAAGTGCGGCCAAGCAATCCCTGAGGCGCGGCTAGAAGCCCTGCCGCACGCGGCGTTGTGCGTGGCGTGCAAGAGCGGAGGGCTTTCCTCCCGTCGCTGACTCCGACCAAGCCGCTCCCGCTGACGACTTGGCTCCCGCTTCGACGTCGGTCGAACAACGACGTGCGCCCGGCGAACCAGTGCAGGGGGTCGACCCCCGGATGCTCGCTGCTGGCATCGCGGCGGCGGTGGTCATCTGCGATCAACTCACCAAGACCTGGGCCCTGCACCACGCAGTCCTGGACCGCCATGTCATCGGGCCGCTCTATCTCACCCTGGTCTTCAACCGCGGCGCCGCGTTCGGGCTCGGCGCCGGGGTGGGGCCCATCGTGGAGGCCGTCGTTGTTTGCTTGGTGGTCGCCATTGTCGCCTTCGGAAGGCGCGCGGGGCGGCGGAGGAGTCGCGTCCTCGGGGTTGGTCTCGGTCTGCTGGTGGGCGGGGCTATGGGCAATCTGGTCGACCGGGCCATCCGCCACGAGCACGGGGCTGTGATCGACTTCGTGCAGGCTGCCCGCGTTGGCAACCGCGATTATTGGCCGGTGTTCAACCTCGCTGACGCCAGCGTGGTCCTAGGAGCGATCAGCTTGGCGCTGGTTTTGTCGCGTCGAAACTCCCAATGAGCAACGCGGAGCGCCAGGGCTGGCAGGTCCCCACCGCACTCGAGGGGGAACGAATCGACCGCGCGCTTTCCCTGCTCACGGGGATGACCCGCAGCCAGGTCTCCGAACTGATCACGGCCGGAGCGGTGAGCGTCGGCGACCGGGTGGTTACCAGCCGCAGCAAGCGGGTGCATTTCGGTGAGCAGGTCAGCGCCCCGGTGGTCGATGTGGCCGAGAGTTCCGCCCCGTCGCCCGACGGTTCCGTCGCCGTGGCTGTCGTGTGGGCCGACGACGAGGTAGCCGTGATAAATAAGCCCGCGGGCCTGGTGGTCCACCCTGGCTCCGGCCAGACGGCGGGAACCCTGGTCAACGGGTTGCTGGCGCGCTTCCCCGAGCTGGCCGATGTCGGCGAGGCCGACAGGCCTGGGATCGTCCACCGCCTCGACAAGGGCACGTCGGGACTGCTCGTCGTGGCGCGAACCCCTGGGGCCCGGCGGTCCCTGGTTTCCCAGCTGGCGGCCCGTGCCGTCGAGCGACGCTACGCCGCCTTGGTTAGCGGCACCCTGGGATTCGACGAGGGCGTGGTGGACGCCCCCCTCGGGCGCTCCCATTCCGATCCGACCCGGATGGCGGTGGTCGCATCCGGCCGGACGGCACGCACCCGCTACCGCGTGGTGGCTCGTTACGACAACCCGTGGCCGGCGACCCTGTTGGAGTGCCAGCTCGAGAGTGGGCGGACCCATCAGGTCCGGGTCCATCTGGCGACCATCGGCCACCCAGTGGTGGGCGACGAACGCTACGGCCCGGGAGTGCCGGGTCGTAAGGCGAGCGGTGCCCGCGCGACGGCGGCCAGCCCAGGCGGGGTGGAAGGGCGCGCCTGGTTGCACGCCAGGGTGCTCGGCTTCGACCACCCCGTCACCGCCGAGCGTCTCCGATTTGTCTCACCGCTGCCCGCCGAGCTGAGCCGGTCGCTGGAGGCGATGCACGCCGCCGCCGGCGGATTGCTACCCGAGGGATGGCTATGACGCTACAGTGTGGCCCTTCAAGCAGGCCATACGGATTTTCCCACGGGAGGAAGAGCATGAGAGCAGGACCGGTAAGGCTGCGGATGCTGGCATTGGTGGGCGTTGCCGCCCTGGGGGTGGCCGCCTGCAGCTCGAGCTCCAAGACGACCACGACCCCGACGACAACCGGGGGCACCACTGGCGGCGGGGCTTTGCAGATTGGCTTCTTCGGTGCGCTCACGGGGCCCAACGCTCAGCTTGGGATCAACATCAAAAACGGTGAGCGGCTCGCGATAGACCAGTACAACAAGACCAACCCGGCGTCGAAGGTGACCCTCGACGCGTTCGACAGCCAGGGCGATCCCGCCCAGGCTCCCCAGGGGGCGCAGAAGATGATCACCGACAAGGTCCTCGCGGTCATCGGCCCCGCGTTCTCGGGCGAGTCCGAGGCGGCCGACCCGCTGTTCGAGCAGGCTGGAATCCCCAACATCTCTGCGTCTGCCACCCGGGTGGACCTCGCCCAGAAGGGCTGGAAGTACTTCCACCGGGCGCTCGCGGATGACAGC
>JBPCRR010000332.1:0-3275 GCA_050996645.1 Acidimicrobiales bacterium
GACTGCAAGTACGGCTACGACATCAGAGGCGACGTGATGCGGCTCTCGTTGCTGCGCGCCCTCGGGTATCCGGACCCCCTGGCGGACATGGGCAGGCACCGCTTCGCCTACGCGCTGCTCCCCCACATCGGTGACCTCCGCGACGCCGGGGTCATCGGCGAGGCCGAGGCGTTCAACCTCCCGCTGGCGATTGTCGAGGGCGGCGCCGCGGCCCGCTCCGGGGACGGTACTGGCGGGCGAAGTGGTGGCCGTCACGCTGGCAGCGGTCAGGCCGTCTCGGTGGACCGGCCGGGCGTCAGCGTGGAGGCGGTCAAGTGGGCCGAGCGAGACGGCGAGGATGGCGCGCCCGGCGTGGTCGTGCGGATCTGCGAGGTGTGGGGATCGCGCAGCCCCGCTCGTGTGACGCTGCACCTGCCGTTCTCCGAGGTCGCCCGCACGGACCTCCTCGAGCGCGAGATCTCGCCGATACCCCACGAGGGACGAACCGTCGAGGTGTCCCTGCGGCCCTTCGAGCTGGTGACCCTGAGGTTCGCGATCGAGCGGTTCAGGACCCGAGCATCGTGATCGAGCGCTTTGCGAACAGCCAGCGATCCCCGTCCCGGACCAGCACGTCGTTGTAGCGGCCGACGTTGATCACCTGGAAGCTGGCGCCGGCACCCTTGACGAAGAGGTAGTCGATCGAGGTCGTGGCGGTGTCGCCGTCCACTTCGACAACAGGGTTCGCGGTGATGTGACGCCCGCGGGCTTCAGGGCCCATCGCCGCCGAGATGAAGTCTCGGATCGCGGCGGGGCCGCGGTGGACCTGGCCCATGACCGCGAACTCGGCGTCATCGCTGAACAGCTCGGCCCACTCTTCGAAGCGCCCGTCGTCGCAGAGCTGGCAGTAGCGCGCGACGGTGTCGAGCACCGCTTCGACGTCGGTCACCGCGCCGCGCCTCGCCTCACGCCGCGCCTGGCCTCACGCCGCCTCGTCGAGGCGCATCAGGCGGGCCAGGTTGCCGCCCATCACCTTGCGCACGTCCTCCTCGGAGAGCCCCTTCAGGTCGTCAACGAAGCTGAGCGGGTCGGCCAGCCCCTCCGGGTGGGGAAAGTCGGAACCGAACAGCACCCGGTCGGCACCGATGAGCTCGACCAGCCCGACGGGGTCCTCCTCGTGGAAGGGGTGGACGTAGATGTTTCGTTTGAACACCTCGACGGGGTGCTCGGGAAACTCGTTGGGGGCGATCGAGTAGGCGTGCTCCATGTCCTCGAGCAGCCCGCGGACCCAGTTGCTGCCGTTTTCGATCGGTGCGAAGCGAAGGTCCGGGAACCTCGAGCACAGGCCGTGCCCGATCAGCGACGCGACTGTGTCGATGATCGGCCGTCCCTGGTGACCGACGATCGTGGCGAACCCCGAGCCGCCCTTGAACGGCAGCATCTCGCCTCCCCGGACTCCCTCCCACTCGTTGAGGTAGCGCTGGTAGCCGCTGTCGGAGGCGTGCATTCCAACCAGGATGCCCGCATCGGCGACCCTCTCCCAGAAGGGGTCGAACTCCGGCAACGCCGGCGAACGGGGGCCCATGAAGCCCGGCACCGGGGCGGGGCGCACCAGGATGATCCGGGCGCCGCGCTCGAGCAGCCACTCGAGCTCCTCGATGGCGCGCTCCACGATGCAAAGCGCCACGACCGGGGCCGGAAAGATGCGGTTCTCGTAGTTGAACGTCCAGTGTTCGTGCATCCATTGGTTGAGGCCGTGGATCACCGCGTGGGTGGCAGGGGGGTCGTCGCGCAGGCGTTCCTCGAGCAGGCTGGCGAGGGTCGGCCACATGAGGGCTCGGTCCAAGCCGAGCTCGTCCATCAGCTCCAGGCGCGGCCCCGGCTCGCGAAACGCCGGCAGCGACCGGATGGCCTTGCCGATGATCTCGCGCTTCGACTTGCCCTCGGGGTTGCCGTGGCGGAAGTACTCCTCCTGCGCCCCCGGGGCTGCGACCACCTCGAAGGTGGGGTTGGGGATGTAGTCACTGATCACGTTGCGGACCGCGATCTTGGTGCGCCCCTCCACCTGCACGTACTTGATCAGCCCCTCGTACTCGGGGGGGAGGAACTTCGTGAAGGCATCCGGCGTCTCGTACATGTGGTTGTCGGCGTCGAACACCGGGAAGTCGAGCACTCGTGACGGCATCGGATCACTGCTCCTATCTCGAATGGCTTGTCCACATCATACCACCGGCTCAGCGGTTGGGAAAATGGCATTTTCAGATGGGCTGGACGGCGTCCACCAGCCCCCACTCCAAGGCGGTGAGGCCGTCGATGGGCAGGCCGCTCAACGCCAGCCACGCCGTGCGCTGCCGACCGATCCGTCGGGGGATGCTGGCGGTGCCGCCCGCTCCGGGAATCAGCCCCATCCCCACCTCGGGAAGCCAGATCTGGGTGTCGGGGGCGGCCAGCACGCGGTGTGCCCAGGCCGGAAGCTCAATGCCCGAGCCTGCGCACGCCCCGTGCAGGTGCACCGTCACGCTGGCCCTGCTCGCGTCGGGCCCGCTCGCGGCACCGGCCATGGAGGCGAGCAGCCTCGCCGGGCTGCGGCAAGTGCGGATCAGGTGGGCGGTGGCGGGATCGGGCGCCGAGCCGAACTCGTCGAGGTCGCCTCCGCTGCAAAACGATCTTCCTGCGCCGCGCAGGTGGACCGCCTCGACGCCCGGGTCCGCCATCGCCAGCGACAATGCCTCGCAGAGCCCGTCGCGCATGGCGGCGTTGTAGGCGTTGTGGACCTCGGGCCGGTTGAGGGTGATCACCAGCCCTCCGCCCTGGCGCTCCAGCAGCACCGGCGGTTCCGATCCGGCGCGACGCTCGTGCCGAGCGGCGCTCTTTCTCCACCTCGAGAACTCGGCGCCACCCTGCAGGGTCGAATAGGCCAGGGACTCGACGACCAGATCGTGGTCCGGGTCGTAGGGCCGGCCGGCCCGCAGCACTTGCGCCGCCACGGTGGCCGCTACGGGCGTCGCTTCGATCGCGGCCCGGAGCCGGTCGATCTCGGCATCCACGTCGGCGACGCCCACCCAGGGCCGTGGCGCCCCCCGCCGCCCGCTCACGAGCACGTCCGCCGCCGGCGCCGCCGCGGCCTCGCCCGTCCGGCTGACCCCGATCACCACGCAGCCCAGCAACGCCGGGACCTGGAGCCGGGCCGCGGCGTCCGGCCGATCGAGGTCCACCACGACCGTCGGCTCGCCGGCGAGGACCCAGAGCGTCTCGGCGCCACCCGACGACCACTCCACCGCCGGAGCGTAACGTGTCTG
>JBPCRR010000379.1:0-13672 GCA_050996645.1 Acidimicrobiales bacterium
GGGCGGCACTGCGTGGAGACCTACTTCTTTCGCCAGGCGTGGGAGGTGGATCTGCACCCCGAGGAGGGCTGCAACGGTCCCTTTGATCTGCACCTGGCGTTGGAGGTGGACCCCCGTGTGCTGCTCGCCTTCTAGGACCTGGTCGTAGACCTCGCCGAGGGCGACGACCCGCCCGACGAGCTCCGGTTTCCCCTGACCTTCACCTGGGCCCTGCCGCCGCTGTCCCAAGGCCCGGACCTGCTCCGCCTCGCCATCGACCTGGCGGGCATCGGGGGCGTCGAGCTGCCCCTCGAGTCCTCGGCGATCGACAGCTTCGCGTCGGCAACCGACCCCGCCGAGAGGCGTATCACCTTCGTGGCCCGCCAGCAGGTCTCCCTGGCGCGGATCCCCGCCGGCGAGGAGCTGCTCTGCGACGTGTTTGACAGGGCGCTCGCCGTCAGCCAGTACCTGCTCCAGCGGGCGCCAGCCTGGCTCAACGAGGCGTAGCGGGCGGGCTCCGGGGTTGGCCTACGCTGCGGGCTGTTCACCGGCCCTTTTCACGACGCCACCCAGGAGCCTCGTTTGAGCGACACACCGGACAAAGCCCCCACGGCTGTGCCCCCGAGGCGAAAGCCGGGTGGGGGCTTCAACCGTGGCGCGCCCCCGCCACGGCGCCCCTCGAACCAGCGTGCCCGCCGGCGCCGTCCCCGGTGGCTGGTGTTCGGCATTCCCCTCGTGGCGATCGCGGTGGCAGCCATACTGGTCGTGGTCCTGACCGGCGGCGGCTCTGCGAGCAAGGGCCCCAGTGCGGTCAACTTCAAGTTCAACGGCACGCCCGTGTACGGCGCCCTCGGCCCCGAGGGCGTGCCGCTGCAGCTCGGGCCGCCTCTCGGTGCTGCCAACGCCGGTCTCACCGGCGACCCGATCGACGGCATCTCGTGCAACACCAGCGAGCAGCTCGTCTACCACCACCACATCCACCTGGTGGTCTTCGTCAACGGCCAGCCGGCGTCGGTTCCGCTCGGGATAGGGATGGTGCCGCCGGCGATCGTGCAGCAAAGCACCAGGGGGGACTTCGCCGCGGGAAGTCAGAAGTGTCTCTACTGGCTGCACGTGCACGCGCAGGACGGGATCGTGCACATCGAGTCACCAGAGGTCAAGACCTTCGAGCTGGGTCAGCTCTTCGACATCTGGCACCAGACCCTCGACCCGAACCACGCGGGGCCGGCGACGGGTCCTGTCAGCGCCACGCTCAACGGCACGCCCTTCGCCGGCGATCCGCGCTCGATACCGCTCGACGAAAGGGCCCAGATAGTGCTCAACGTCGGCACCCCGGTGGTCGACCCCCCGCCGATCAGCTGGGCCGGTACGAAGCTGTAGCCGTCAGGCCGGAGCAGGGCTCCTAGCCTGCTCGGGCTCGGCGGCCGCGCCGGCTTCGGCGAGGCGGCCCGCCGTGTCGTCATCGAAGCCGACGAGGAGCTCGCCGAGGGTGTCCTCGAGCCCGCCCATCGAGGCGAACGAGTACAACACGGGCTGGTAGTGGGTGATGTCATAGCTGGCGTTGGCCATTTCGGCGAGGTTCGCCGGGCGGATGTCCACCTGGTCGAAGGACTCCGTTTCCCCGACCGATGAAAGGATTCCCGCCCCGAGCGCCCGCAGCTCGCCGCCCTCGACGATCACGCCGAACTCCATAGAAAACCAGAAGATCCGCGACAGCATTCGCAGGGCCTGCTCGCTCCTGGTCCGCTCGACGGCTCGGCCGAAGGCTCTGTAGATCTCGGCGATCGCCGGCGAAGCCAGCTGGTTCGCATGGCCGATCACCTCGTGGATGATGTCGGGCTCGGGTGTGTACAACGGCAACGACGGGTGGCGCAGGTACTGGGTCGACCAGAACGTACCGTCGGCGAAGGAGGCGTAGAAGTGTCGCAACGGCGCCAGCCCGGCGACCGGCAGGTAGCGGAACCCCACCAGTGGCTCCAAGCGCGCGGTCACCTCGGTCAGCTGGGGGACCCTGTCGGTCGGCAGCTTCAGCGCGCCCTTCCCCTCGAGGAAGCATCGCGCGGCGCGCCGTTCGTGCAGCCCTTCCAACGCGCTCGACACCGTGGCCCACACCTCGTCCTCGGTGCTCGTGTAGGAGGGAGTGGGGACCGCCTCGCCGGGTTGCCAGTCAGCCGCCATCTGGGCGAGCTGATTGCGCCGCGAGCGGTACTCGGGGTCGGTGAGGCCCGGGTGGTCCGCCGCGAGCTGGACCGCGATCTGCCCCTGCTCGTCGGCCACGACGGGGGAGTAGCGCGAACGTTCCATGTGCAGAGTCTTCCCTCCCTCGCCGCTCTGTTGACGAACGGCGTAAAAACGCAGACGTATCGTTGTCAGAAAGCGCTAAGATTGGCAAATCGTCCAGCCGCCCGACCATCGCCGGCCGTTGGACCAGACCGACCGTCGCCTGGTCGAGCTCCTGGTTGCCGATGGGCGGCGATCGGTCAACGACCTGGCCGAGGAGCTGCACGTCAGTCGTGCCACCGCCTACCAGCGCCTCTCCCGGCTTCGCGAGTCAGGGGTCATCCGGGGCTTCACCGCCGTGGTCGACCACCGCGCGCTCGGCCTGGCCATCTCGGCGCTGGTGCTGATCCGGGTGGAACAGCACGCCTGGCCCCAGCTGGAGGGCAAGCTCCTCGCGTTGCCGGGAGCCGAGTGGCTGGCGGCCGCGGCGGGGGAGTTCGACTTCGCCCTGTTGGTGCGGGTGCGCGACGTCGACACCCTGCGAGACGTGGTGCTGAAGGGGATCCAGTCCCTCGCTGCGGTGCGCTCGAGCGAGACGGTGCTGCTCCTGGAGGACCGCCGGGCGGGAGCCTGAGCGCCGGCGAGAGCCCGAGGCGGTGGCTCAGCGGTTGGTGAGGCCTCCCGCATAGGTGCCGAGCACCCGGGTGAAGGTTGCGTGCTGGCTCAGCTCGGCCAGCGCATCGATCATGGCCGGCACGTGGGCCGAGGCCTCGACATCGGCGTAGAACACGTACTCCCACGGCCGCCCGGCCCTCGGTCGCGACTCGAGCTTCTGGAGGTTCAAGTGCCGCTCGGCAAACGCTCCAAGGCACCGGTAAAGGCAGCCGGGCACGTGGCCGACCCCGAACACGATGGAGGTCTTGTCCGGCTCTCCCAGGGGCAGCGCGTTCTTCGAGATCGCGCCAAAGCGGGTGGAGTTGTCCGGGAAGGTCTGGATTCGCTCCGCCAGCACCTCGAGGCCGTACAGCTCGGCGGCCCGACGGGAGGCGATCGCCGCGGTCGTGCGCAACTTCTCGTCGACGATCCGCTTCGCCGCCCCAGCGGTGTCGTAGTCGGCGCGCACGTTTACGTCCAACGAGCTGAGGAACTCCTCGCACTGGGCGATGGCCTGGGGGTGGCTGGTGACTTCGGTCAGCTCGTCGAGCTCCACGCCGGCGAAGCCGAGGAGGCAGTGGTCCACACGTACAGCAGTCTCGCCGACTAGGTGCAGCCCGTGGCGGAGGAACAGGTCGTAGGTCTCGTGGATGCTGCCAGCTTGCGAGTTGTCCATGGGGACGAGCCCGAGGTCCGCCTGGCCAACCTCCACCGCCTCGAACACGCGCCTGATCGACTGAGTCGGGCGCAGCTCGGAGCCCGGCAGCAGCGCTTTACAAGCCTGCTCGGAGTACGCCCCCGGCTCACCCTGGAACGCGACGATCGGCATCCGGGGAAGCGTAGCGGCCACGACCAGGGCCGCCTCGCCGTCTGAGCGCAGGCGGGCATCGGCTTTGGCGCGGTTCAGGAAAATCAGTTGACTGGAGCCCCTCGGCGTGTTGGGATGGGAACGCCGGGGGAGGGCCCCGGGCGGTCTGCCGAGCCCGAAGCGTGCGAGAGGAGTGGTCGATGACGAGCAACCCGACTAGCACACCGACCATTGGCGCGCCGCGATTTGTCGCCATCGCGAAGTGGGTCTCCGTCGCTGCGCCGGAGGTCATGCACCTCGGGGCGGACGTGGCGCCCAGCGCAACGCCCGGCGCAACCGAGGCCCGCAACCGAGGCCCGCGCAACCACGCCAAGCGGCGGCCGATGAGCCCCATGGAGCGATCGTCTGGATAAAGGACGAAACGCATCGCAGTCGGGCTCAAATGCCGCCGGGATATCCCGGCGGCCTTTTGCTTTTAGCGGTTCCCTGCAGCTCTCGATCTTTCGTTGTTTCACTGGAAAAGAAAGGGGATGGCGAGATGTTCGCCCCCGGATGGGAAGAAGAACCAGCGCAGGGTGGGCCAGCTCTGGGTGGGCCAGCGCCGGGTGCTGGCGCCGACCCGTGGGCCGGCGCGGCCTGCCGGACAGAGGGTCCGGCGCTGACCGAGCTCTTCTTCTCGGATCAGATTCCCGACATTGCTCGCGCCAAGGCCATCTGTGGGACCTGCCCCCTAGCCGAGCCTTGCCTCGCCGGCGCGTTGGCACGCAGGGAGGCCTGGGGGGTGTGGGGAGGGCAACTGTTCGTCAACGGCAAGATGCTCGCCCACAAGCGAAAGAGAGGCCGGCCCCGCAAGGTTCGCCCCGAGGAAGCCGCGAATGCCGCGGGATCCACGGACATGGACATGAGCGCCTGATGGCTCCCGTTTGTCGTGGCGGGTCATGATCGTGGCATGAGGTCTCGTCCACCCAAGGCAAGCATGGCTTCCCGCTCGCGACTGGTCACCGGGGTGGGACTTGGCGCCGGGGTAGGACTGGGTGCCGGCGCAGCGCTACTCGCCGGCGCCCTCGCCGGCTACGTCCTGGGTGCCAAGGGCGCGCTGACTGTCGATCTCGGAATCGGGCGGCGAACGCGCGTGCTCGGCCCCATCCACGTTGACATAGCCGCTTCGCGCGAGGTCGTCTTCGACGTGGTCGCGGCGCCATATCTTGGAAAGACCCCCCGAGCCATGGCTGGAAAGCTTCAGGTGCTCGAGCGCGGCGAGGACATGGTCCTGGCCACGCACTACACCGAGGCCTCCGGGATGATGGTTGTCACGGTCGAGACGGTGCGGTTCCAAAGGCCGTCGCGCATCAGCTTCAAGCTGGTTCGGGGTCCGGTTCCTCACGTCGTGGAGACCTTTGACCTCCAACCGGCGGGAGGCGGCGGGACGAGGCTCACTTACAGCGGCGAGATCGGCGCCGATTTCTGGCGGCTCGGCGAGTGGTGGACCGGGATCGTGGCTTCCAAGTGGGAGAGGGCGGTGGAGGCCTCGCTCGCCGGGGTGAAGGAAGAGGCCGAGAGGAAGAGCAAGCTTCGGCGGGAGCCTCGGGGGACCGCGTTTACCCCTGACGCTTGAGACGGCCGGTCTTCTTCGCCCATCTCTCGGCTGCAGCGAATGCCAGGAGCGACCCTGGCACCATGACCGCCCCGAAGGCCACGAGGATTCCCAGCGTCCTCCACTGGTGGGTCACGCCGGCGCCGTCGATCAGCGCGGAGCGGATGCCGCGAAGCAGGTACGTGGCCGGCGAGACGTGGGATACTGCCTGCAGCCAGCCCGGCAGGACGTCGACGCCGTAGTAGACCCCCGACACGAGAAGCACCAGCGCCTGGACCATGAACGACATCTGCACTCCTCGTTCGGGGTACAGCAGCGGCAGGATGCCGGCGAGGATGCCGAGGCCGACGAGGCTCACGCTCCCCACCGCAACGATCACCGCCGCAGCGACCCACGAGGCGTGGGCCAGGTCGACGGAGAAGAACGGCAGCGAGCACGCGAGTATCAGCAGCGTCCGGAGCACTGCGTGCAGCACGCCGAACGCCGACATCCCGACTAGATGCACCACCCGGGGCACCGGGCTCATGAGGGTGTGCTCGATGGTTCCTTCCCAGCGTTCCCACGTGATGACCAGGCTCATGTCGTCGAGCACAGCCGACAGGTAAGCCCACACCAGCGTGCCGATCAGCAAGAACAGGGTGAGCCGGCGGACCTCCACGGCTGCTACCAGTCCTGAGCGCCCCGCTTCCTTGGCTATGAACGTGACCGCCAACGTGTTGACAACGCCATAGACCAACCACACGATCTCCCAGGCCCAGTAACGCTTCCAGAGGTTGGTCTGGCGCTCCACGAAAGCCCACCCGAGGGCGACCCTCTTGGGTGGGCGCCGGGCGACGAGTAGCTCTGCCGCGGTCATTCGTCCTCCTCGTCCTGCTCGACGCTGCGGCCCGTCAGCTCCATGAAGACCGTTTCCATGTCGACATCCTCGACCGACCGGGACCCGGCCACCCCCTTGCGCAGCTCCAATGGCGTGCCCTCGGCCACCAGGCGGCCGCCGGCCAAAAAACCGATTCGCTCGCACAGCAGCTCGGCTTCTTCCATGTCGTGGGTGGTGAGCAGGATGCTCACCCCGGACTCCCTGCAAACCTCGGCTACGAAGCGCTGCACGTCGCGCTTGCTTCGAGGGTCCAGGCCAGTGGTCGGCTCGTCGAGCAGCATCAGGCGCGGCCCGGTGAGGAACGCCCTCGCAACCGCCACCTTCTGCTGTTGGCCGCGGGAGAGGTAAATCATCGGCTCTCTCGCCTTGTCGCGCTCGAGGCCCAGGCGATCCAGCACCTCGGCGCTGCGCCGGCGGACCTCCGGCCCCGCGAGACCGTACGCGCGCCCGAAGAACAAAAGGTTCTCCATGGCGGACATGGCCCGAAAGAACGAAGGGTCGGCCGAGACGCGGTTGATCAGGCGTCGTACCGACGCGGGGGAGCGCACCACGTCGTGGCCGAAGACCCTCACCTCGCCTGCATCGGGCAGCAGGAGAGTGCTGAGGATGCGGATCAACGTGGACTTGCCCGACCCGTTGGCTCCGATCACGCCGTAGATCTCACCGGGGTGCATGGCGAACGAGACGTCGTCGACGACGACGCGCTTGGTGCGCCGACGCCGGCCCGACACCGGACGTGCCGAGAGCCGACCGCGTCTAAAGGCCTTGGTGACCCCGCTGGCTACCAGCGGCTGGCTGCTGATGGACATGCGTCAACTCCTCACCGTCGTCGGTCCCGACACTCGATCCCGCGCCCAGAACGGGCGGGGCAGCTAGGAAAAGGCGAGGGTCACAGCCATGACGCGACCCTAAGGCGGGTGAGGGGCAGCGGCAAGCGAATTTTGTTCTCGGCGGCCACGCTTGCGAGGGAGCTTGGCTTGCCAAGGGCGAGCGCGCCTAGAGGTTGAACGCACTTCGCATGCTGTTTGCCCCGCTTGCGGCCCCGATGAGCGGGAGCCCGAGCATCTCCTCGGCGGTTCGCAGCAGGGAGTAGTGGTCGAAACTGGCGGCCGAGACCGTGCCCGGGTGCGTCGAAGGGCTGACCACGATGTTTGGCATCGGCGAGTCCTCGTCCCACACCACGAAAAGCGCAGTGCCGCCGGCGCGGTAGTCGGGGCTGCCGAGGATCCTCGGCACCCATCTGGCGAGCCACGCGTCGCCGGCGCTCACGCCGCAGTCGTGGGTGTCGTTGCACAGGTTGGGGGTTATGAAAGCGAAGGTCGGCAGGCCGCCCGCGGAGAGCTCTCGGGCGAGGGGGCCGGAGTCGGGGCTTCCGAGCGGCAGATCGTCAACCTTGCACGCGGATCTGTCTCCCGCGCCGTTGTAGTAGGCGGCGGGATTGTGCTTTACCTCGTACTCGCCACTCGAGGTGAGGACGCACGCGGTCGGCATGTCCTCCTCGTAGCTGCGCTCGGCCCCCCCGCTCGCCCGCACCTGGCGGAAGAGGTTGTCGACCGCGAGAGGGTGCGTCCCAGGATCGGCATCGTCAGAGATCCCCCAGGTGCTTCCCGAGGTCGCCCCCAGGTAGTTGGGCAAGGACGGGGTTCCCACCGAGTGGTAGCGCGACATCGTGGCGCACCCGTTGGCCAGCTGGGTCTCGTAAGGCGCGCTCGTGGATCCGAGCACCTGGTGGTAGCTGTGATTTTCCATCCAGATCCACACCACGTGGGAGTACTGCGGCGGTTGGGCGATGGCCTGCCCGCACGGGCCTCGCTCGGCTGGAGTCGTGCTCGATGGGCTCGGCGCCGAGACAGCGGTGGTAGCCGTCGGGGCCAACGGCGCTGGCGCCGTTGACGACGCCGGGGTGGACGCTCGGCTGCTGCAGGCGCCGAGGGCGACGACCATGGCCGACGCGACCAGTGAGCTGGTGCCCTTCGCGATTCGCACGGGTTCTACGACCCCGACCGACCGAGCTCTGACCGAATGTCGCCAAGATGGTGCTTGGTTTCATGGAGCGTATGGCGACCGAGCCAGGCAACGTCGCGTTCGGCGGGAGCGGGGAAGTTGTAGATGCATGGCCGATCGAGCTGCTCAGGAGACAGGCCTTCGAAGAGCCTTGCGGCGAGGTTCGCAGCCATCCCCAGTTCTCGCAGCACGTCGTCGATGGGTTCCTGCTGGTAGCGGGCGAGCAGTGCCCGCTCGTCGCGGTACATCCGAGGGAACGAAGGGCGGTCCCCCACCAGCGCCAGGAGCACCCGTTCACGCTGGACCAGCAGGACGTCGCGCACGTGGCAGGCGTACTCGAGCATCGACCAGACCTCGGGCGAGGGTCTGTTGCGCAGGACGTCCTCGGGCTGAAAGGCGAGGAGGCTGGCGACTGGTCGGCGAGTGCCCGGATCTCGTCCGGGATCGCCGTCAGCGCCAGATCGTCGTACGCGAAACCGCACTCGTCACAGTGGTCCATGGATGTCCTTCGAGAGACGTCCCGCTTCGCGACGAGCCAGCGTGGCGACGGCAGGGGGTCCCACACAACGATCGTATGCGGATGCTGCATAGCTGCCAGTAGGACGCAGGTGTATCTGACGAAGGCGCAACGCGACGGATTGACCGGGTCGGCCCGAGCTAGAGATCTGACGATGGCCTAGCTCATACGTGAAGCCCTCGACGAAGCGACGGTCGACGGCACGCCCGTCCGAACGTCCAGAGACCACGGGTTGTGAGCCGGTCCACCCTGAACCCGCTGTTCCGCCGGATCGCTCGCGCTCCCCTCCTGCTCTATCGCTGGCACCTCGGATGGATCCTCGGGAGTCGCTTTCTTCTGCTCGTGCATACCGGACGACGGACCGCGATCCCGCGCCAGACGGTCCTCGAAGTGATGCGATTTAACCGAAGGACCGGGGAGGTCGTCATGATGTCCGGCCTGGGTCGCCGGTCGGACTGGTATCGAAACCTCCAGGGCCACACCCGGCGACGATGATCGTCGTGGGGCGCCACTCCTTCACCCCCTCGCACCGAGACCTGAGCGATTATGAAGCCGCCGCGGTCCTCGCCGACTACGAGCGGCGGAACCGTGTAGCGGCACCCCTGGTTCGGTGGGTCCTCAGCCGGCTGGTTGGCTGGCATTACGACGGCTCGGACGCCGCTCGTCATAGGCTGGTCCAAGATCGCCCTTTGGTCCTGTTCTCGCCGTCCGACTCAGATGAGATGTAGTCAAATCTCGGGGACGAGAACCCGAATCCCGGATAGGGCAGGGCCGAGGCGCCGGTTGGCCAGTGCCGCTGATTCGCCTGGTCTCACTCGTCCCATCCGAGTGCCCAATCCTGCTCAGGGGCCTCGCCGGCGGCGTCGGCAAAGGCTCGTAGGGCCGAGGTCAGTGCTCCGCGGCCACGGGCGGGCATCTGCGCCAGGATGCGTTCGATCTCAGCGCGGCGCCGGTCGGTTACCTGAGACACGACCGTCTGGCCGGCGTCGGTGAGGTGAACGCGTACGATGCGGCGATCGTCTTTTGCCCGGACCCGCCGGACCAGATGTTTCTTGGCCAGGCGTTCGATCATCCGACTGCCCGTCGAGGGGGTCACTTCCAGCATGCCAGCCAGGTCAGCGGCGCGTTGAGGTCCCCGAGTGCGGAGCACCACCAACGCCCGATACTGAGGCAGGGTCACTTCCTCGCCGAGGTCGGCGAGGCTGCGCGCCGCGACCGCCACCAAGGCGCGGCTGGCTGCGATAAAGGCGTCGACAAGCCCCCGGTCGTCGGGAACTGACGTGGCCGGCGTTGACGGCCTCGACGGTGCATTCACACACACATCATTGCATACTGCTTCACGCTACAGGCGGTTTGCCGCCGGCCAGACCAACCGGGTGACGATGATTCTGTTTGAAGCGACGTGCAGAGTGCAATAATAGCAGTAGGCTTGTGGAATCCTCCTGATGGTGACTCCGTTCGTATCGGGCAGCCGCGCCAGCCGGTCGTTGTGTCGGTAGACGGTGCTCGGTCGGAGCCACTCATCTTTCCATCGCAAGGAGAACTGATGTCGGAGCGAAAGATCGCTGTCATAACAGGAGCGTCGGCGGGGGTCGGACGAGCGAGCGCTCGCGTTTTCGCCGAGAATGGCTTCGATGTCGCCCTGCTTGCTCGGGGCGCTGCCGGCCTCGCAGGTGCGGCTGCCGATGTCGAGGCCGCTGGGGGCCGGGCGTTGATCATCCCGACCGATGTCGCACGTTTCGACGAGGTCGATGCTGCTGCCAGCCGGGTCGAGGACGTGTGGGGGCCCATCGACGTTTGGGTCAACGACGCGATGACGACGGTCTTCGCACCGTGTTGGGATGTCAAGCCGGCCGACTTCGCCCGGGCCGTCGAGGTGACGTTTCTCGGCCAGGTGTGGGGTACGACCGTCGCTCTGGCCCGGATGCGGCCCAGGGACCGGGGCTCGATCGTGAATGTCGGCTCGGCGCTGGCGTTCATTGGCATCCCGCTGCAGTCGGCGTACTGCTCCTCGAAGTTCGCCTGCCGGGGGTTCTTCGAGTCGACTCGAGCCGAGCTGTTGCACGAGGGGAGTCACGTGCGCCTCTCGATGGTGCACCTGCCGGCGGTGAACACGCCTCAGTTCGATTGGTGCGAGACCACGCTCGATCATCATCCTCAGCCCGTTCCACCGATTTACCAGCCGGAGATTCCGGCGAGGTTCATCCTGGCGGCGGCCCTGGATGGGCGGCCCACCAAGGTGGTCGGCTCGTGGAACAAGATGCTGGTCCTGGCCGGCCGCCTCTTCCCAGGGCTCGGGAATCGCTACGCCGCGCTGGGCGCCTGGGACACACAGCTCACCGACCAGAAGGTCGCCCCGGACCGGCCGGTGAACCTGTACCAACCCGCCGACCAGGACACCGACCAGGGCGCCCATGGGATCTTCGATGCCAAGGCAGGAGGCTTCCTAGATCCGAGCTTCCTAGAAACCCTGCCGGCAACAGCGCGCACCTTTGCAGATGCTCTTGGTGGGACTCTGCGGGAGAAGGCCAGGACCTACCGTGCCATCGCAGCCGAGCGGACGGGCAAGCGATGAAAAGACGTGCGCATATCGAGCGGGATGCCCCCGACGATTCCCTAGCCGTGGTGGCCGAGCAGGACCGACTACTGATCGACATCTTCAATGGCTGGGATGCCACCACTCCGCCGCCCGATGTTGACGACACCGCCACCATCGTCTGCTCGGCGTACCAGCGGGGCACCTACGGCAAGCTACTGATCGAACGCGCGGCCCTGCGTGTCGCGGCGAAGACGGACGTGGCCAGGGTCCTCTATGACATCGGCTCCGGCGACCTGGCCGACGATCTTGTCCGCCACCTGCCCGAGGTGCGCCGACTCTGCGACCGCTTGGATGAACTGGCCCGAGGTGTCGACGCCATGGGTGTGGCCGCCTCGATAGAGTTCGCCGGGGCTGTCGGCAATCTCGCCGCTGTTATGCGCGCTGACCTCGATACCGAACCGCCCCGGGTCCTTCCCCGCGTCGAAGCGGCTCTCGGCTCACATCGAACTGATCTTCACGATGATCGCTGGGTCCGCCACCACGCACCCACCCATCCAGGCGCCAGGAGGCGTTGGTACTCCCGAATCCCAGTCCTGGTCCGAATCCAATCCCGCTACGACCGCCTACGGGGATTCCCGTGGGCGCACAGCGCTCCCATGAGCGGCCCGAAGGTGGCCGACTCCCTAGAAACCGAGTCGTGACAGCTGCGAGCGGTTCCACTCGACAACCCCGTGGCCTCCTACACGTCTACGTCGCTCAGCGTTATCTGCTGCTGACCGGCATTCTCGTCGGAGTGGTCGGCGTCGCCGGGCACTGGCTGGCCTGGCCGCTCATCACCAGTACGGTCGGACCGACGGCCTACGTCTTTGCCGCCCATCCCGAGTCGGAAACCTCTCGGTTCCGTCACGCCGTCATCGGACATACCGTTGCAGTCGCAGCCGGGCTCGGCGCTCTCGCCGCCTTCGGACTCCTCCATCACACCTCGGTCAGCACCACGGCGGCACCGACGTGGGCGCAGGCGGCCGCCGTCGCGGCCGCGGCCGGTGTCACCGTGGCCGTTCTCGAGATGGCCGGCTCGCACCATGCGCCCGCCGCCGCGACCGCACTTCTGATCGCCACCGGCCTGGCCAAACCGGGCGCCCCGCTCATCGGTCTGGTCGTCGGACTGGCCGTCGTGATCACGGCCGGCCCGATCGTCGGCCGGGCACCGTTCGGCCGCACAGCGAGCACGGCGGACCAAACCGGCGGGCGCAACGCTTCCCGCAGCATCGCAACGATGCGCTCGTGAGCGACAACCACCGGGTGGACGGGTTCGCGCCCATAGAGGACTACGCCGTGCTCGGCGACGGGCGGACTGTCGCCCTCCTCGCCACCGACGGCAACGTCGACTGGTGGCCGCTGCCGGCGCTCGACTCGCCCCCGGTTCTCTCCGGCCTGCTCGACCCTGACAGCGGCGGCCGCCTTACCCTGGCACCATCGGATGCCTACCAGGTCGCCCGCCGCTACCTCGACGACACCAACGTCGTCGAGACGGTCTACACCACCACGACCGGCGTCGCTCGTCTCACCGCTGCACTCAACGTGGGTTCGGCCGGCCGGCTCCCCTGGACCGAACTCGCCCAACGAGTCGACGTCCTCGCCGGGTTCGTTGACATGGAATGGGCGTTCACCCCCGGGGACCGGTTCGGCCGAGCCAACCCCTGGGTCAGCGACCGCAACGGTACCCCGGTGGCCAGCATGGAGGACCAGACCATCGGGGTGATCCTCGACGGCCTCCCGCCCGCGGTGATCACCCCGCACGGCGCCTCCGGTCAAGGCCGCCTCCACGAAGGGGCCAGAGCGCTTCTCGCCGTTGTCGCCACCGACACCGAACCGTTGTTCATTCCCACGGCTGCTGCGATCCAGTCCCGGCTGGACCGGACCGTCAGCTCCTGGCGACGCTGGTCCGAGCTTCTCACCTGCGACGGCCCCTGGACTCCGGCGGTTCGCAGATCGGCCCTGGCGCTCAAGACGCTGCTCGCGGAGCAATCCGGGGCGATCGCGGCGGCGGCCACCACCTCCCTGCCCGAACAGGTCGGCGGCACCAAGAACTGGGACTACCGGTACGCGTGGGTCCGGGACTCGTCGTTCACCCTCGACGCCCTCATCAATCTGGGCCTTCACGAAGAGGTTCACGGCGCCGTGTCCTGGCTCCTCAACGCCATACGAGACAACGGCGGCGACCTGCAGGTCTTCTACACCCTGAGAGGAACCGGCGCCGACCAGGAGGCGAAACTCGACATTTCTGGCTGGCGGCACAGCCAACCCGTCCGCTCCGGCAACTCCGCCTCGGGCCAGAGCCAACTCGGCACCTACGGCGACCTGTTCGACACCATCAGCCGCTACTGCGCCGAAGGCCATCTCATCGACGCCGCCACCGGCCGGCTGCTCGCCGACCTGGCCGACCGCTGCTGCGACCGCTGGCGAGGCCGTGACTCCGG
>JBPCRR010000156.1:0-3411 GCA_050996645.1 Acidimicrobiales bacterium
GGCTGGCTACGAGCAGCTCGTGACCGATGTCAACGCGGCCGAGGGCGTCGACGTCGGGGGCAAGAAACGGCCGCTCAAGCTGGTCGTCCTCGACAACCGCAGCGACCCCAACACCACCACGCAGCAGACACGAGAGCTCGTCCTGCAGGACGCGGCGGTCGCGATTCTCGGCGCATGCACACCGCCCATCGTCGTCCCCGGTGCACTCGCGGTGGAGCAGCAGAAGGTCCCGTTCGTCACTACCTGCGCTCCGGTCAAGGCTTTCCAGGGCGGCAACCCAAACGGTTGGCACTACGCCTGGGACGTGTTCTTCGACGAGCAGGAACAAGCCACCCACGCGCTGAGTGCCCTCGCAAAGGCCGACAGCAGCAAGAAGCTGGCCGTCTTCACCGACAACGAGCCGGACGGCGTCTTTGAACGTGCGCTGTACACGGCGACCGCCCCTACTGCAGGGCTCCAGGTCGTCGGTGACTACACCTTCCCGGTCGGCACCACCGACTACTCGTCGTTCATCAACGATGCCAAGGCCAAGGGTGCGGATCTCGTCGTTGCCCAGATGATCCCGCCGGACGGCATCGCGCTGTGGAAGCAGATGAAGGCCGCGAACTTCTCGCCCAAGGCCGGGTTCGTGGCCAAGGCGGCGACCGGTGCAAGCTGGGGCGCCGGACTCGGCGACGTGGCCAACGGCACACTCACGGAGGCATGGTGGTCGCCCACCGCCGGCAAGGCCAACACGCAGGCGCTCATCGGGACTCTGGGCAAGCAGTTTGGGGAGAACTTCTCCGACCTCAACATCGCCGTTCTCGGATACTCCGTGGCCAACATCGCCTCCGACGCGATCAGCGCCGCCGGTAGCACCGACCCGGCCAAGGTCAATGAGGCCTTCGGTAAGACCGACAAGGACTACCCGCTCGGCCATGTGAAGTTCAACGACAAGGGCACGGCCGTCACCCCGATCCTGCTGCTGATGCAGTGGCAGGCCGGAAAGATCGTCCAGGTCGACCCGCCTGTGGCGGGCAACACCTTCCAGGTCCCCGTCAAGGGCTTGCAGTGACACCACCGGCCCGCGCCCCCCGGTGCGCCTACAGACCGATCGATTCGACCTGCCGCCCAAAGGAGGGCTCATGGACATCGCCGCGGCCGTCAACGGCCTGCTGATCGGAGGGTTCTACGCCGTCGTGGCCCTGGGTCTCTCGCTCGTCTTCGGCGTGCTGCGGTTGATCAACCTCGCCCACGGTGAGCTGCTCGTGGCCGGGGCATACCTGGCCTACGTCCTGGGCACTGAGTTCGGGCTGAGTCCGTTCCTGTCACTCCCGATCGTCGTCGTGGTCGTCGGCGCGCTGGCATACCTGCTCCAGCGCTACCTCCTGACCGGTCTACTGGTAAAGCGACCCGAGGGGGCGATGGTGGCGACTTTCGGCATCGCCTTGCTGGCGCAGGGTCTCTACGCCCAGTTCTTCACCTCGGAGCCCAGATCGCTGAGCAGCGGTCTGTCGACCTCCGGGTTCACACTGTTCGGCGTGCAGGTTCGCACCATCTATCTCGTAGCCTTCGTCATTGGCGCGCTCCTGTGCCTGCTGACCCACGTCGCCCTCACTAGGACGCGGCTCGGCGCGGTGGTGCGCGCTTCCGCCGCGGATCCGGCCACCGCCGGCCTCATGGGGATCGACACCAGCCGGGTGTATGCCGCCACCTTCGCCGTCGGAGCAGTCATCGCGGCCATCGGAGGAGTGCTCGTCGGTGTCACCTTCAGCGTCACCCCCACCACGGGCACCCAGTACCTGATCGTCGGGATCGCCGTCGTCGTCCTCGGCGGCGTCGGAAACGTGCTTGGCACCTTCCTCGGTGCTCTACTCCTCGGCCTCGTCCAGACCCTTGCCGCAGCTCAGTTCGGAGGCGGCTACCGGGATCTGACTGTCTACCTCCTGTTCTTCATCGTTCTCGCCCTGCGTCCACAGGGCTTGTTCGTCCGGAAGGCGACATGAGCGCCACGACGACGCCCCCCGCACCAGTCGGCCCCGCTGCGCCTCAGCGCCAGGAAGCCCCCGGACGTCGGCGCCGGACGCTCCCGACGTGGCTCGGGCTCCTTGGGTTTCTGGTGGCCACGCTTGTCGCCGCCCAAGCAAACCTGGTTCTGTCCCGCTATCAGATCGACGTGGCCACCACGCTGCTCGCCTTCGTGGCCCTCGCGCAGGCATGGAACATCCTCGCTGGGTTCAGCGGCCAGTTCTCGCTAGGGGTGAGCGCGTTTGTCGGCACTGGCGCGTACGCCGCGGGCCTGGTGCAGATCCATCTGGGCGTCAACTTCCTCGTGGCAATGGTGGCAGCAGCCCTCTTCGGCGGCCTCCTGGCCTGCGTGCTGGCCTGGCCTCTGCTGCGTCTGCGGGGCGACTACTTCAGCATCGGCACCTTGGCGGCCTCGCTTGCGCTGCAGGCTTGGATGTTCAACTGGACGTTTGCAGGCGGCTCGACCGGGATTGGCCTCCCCTTCGAGGCAGTCCCGGGACCTGTGACGGTCTTCCGGATCGCCTGCGTCGTGGCCGGGATCGCTATGGCCACGGCATACTTCGTCGCCCGTTCTCACTTCGGCCTACGCCTCAAGGCGGTCCGGGACAACGAGGGCGCGGCGACCGGCCTGGGCGTCTCAGCGTTCAACCACCGCCTCTCGGCGCTGCTGATCAACGGGGTGCTCAGCGGCCTCGTCGGCGGCCTCGTCGCGATGCAGCAGGTGAGTTTCGAGCCCGCCGGAATGTTGGGCATCAGCTGGACGATCAACGCCTTGCTCATGACCATCGTCGGCGGCATCGGCACCCTGGTTGGTCCGGTGGTCGGCGCCGTCGTCGTCTACTACCTGCTTACCAAGCAGCTTGCGAGCTACCAGAGCCTGAGCATCGTGATCGAGGGCATCCTGCTCATCGTCATCGTTCGCTTCGCTCCGCGCGGTCTCTGGCCGCTGTTGCTGGCCGGCCTGTCGCGGCTGCCTTTCCCCCACCGCGGACAACCGTCCTCGCCGGCCACCCCGGACGACGCCTGGGGTGGTGACCTAGGTGCTGACCAGACCTTCCCCGGCGATGCCATCCCCCCTGGCGGAGAGAGTGCCATCCGCTGACGCCCTCCGGGCCGAAACGCCGACTGGAGCGTCCAGGTGGTCGCGCAGATCGACCACCTGGCAGAGCATGTCGGAGGCGGCGATACTTGGTCCTACCGTTGCAGTTTCGTCAAGCTCAGTGACGCAAGCCCACAGGATCCGAACCGGACGCGCCGCTGCTCATCCCGTGTGCGAGCGGCTCACTGAGGAAGAGAGATGAGTCCATGCCGATGCACCGGTTGACCTCGATCACGATCGGGGTTCCGAATGTTCAGGAGACGGCGGAGTACTACCGGGACTTCGGTCTTATCCCGGCGAAGGAG
>JBPCRR010000172.1:0-8459 GCA_050996645.1 Acidimicrobiales bacterium
GCGGCCCATCCCAGGCCGACGACGGGTCCCACCACCGTGCCGGCCAGGACCTCCGAGAGCCAGAGGGAGTTGAGCCCGGCCGAGGCGATGCCGGCGACGGCATCCGCCAGCTCGGAGGATCGGCCGAGCGCGCCCACCCCTACCCCGATGCGTACCTTCATCGACCCCTCGTCGCTGTTCCGGAGCTCACGCGGCCCGCTCGAGCACCACCACGGGGATTTGACGGGTGGTCTTCTCCTCGTACTCGGCGAAACCCGGGTAGTCCCTCTTCTGCCGGCTCCAGATCTTTTCGCGCTCTTCGCCGTCGGCCACCCGTGCCCGGACCTTGACGGTTTCGGGGCCGACCTCGACCGTCGCTTCGGGGTTCGCGATCAGGTTGTGGTACCAGTCAGGGTTGGTTGGCGCCCCCGCCTTCGACGCGAACACTGCCATGGCCTCTCCATAGGGTTGGTACATGACGGGGTTCACCCTCTCCTGGCCCGTCTTGGCACCTTTGGTGTGCAACAGCAGCAGCGGTGCCCCCTCGAAGTCGCCCCCCACCTTGCCACCGTGGCCTCGGAACTCCTCGATGATCTTCTGGTTCCAGTCGTTCGTCTCTGACATGACGGTCTCCTCTCGATGGCCCAGGGGTGCCAACATCTTTTCGACCCGAACCCATTCCCAACCCATGGAGGGAGGCTGCGGTGCCTGACCCCGAACCAGGAACCGGACCGCCTTTGCCGGCGGGAGGCAAGCTCACCGACGAAGCCCCTGAGGGTGGCGACCCCGCCTGTTGGTCCGACCAGGTGTGCCCCTCCTGCGGGGCGGTTACCAGCGAAGGCCACAAGGAGGGCTGCGAGGGAGCCAATGGCGGAGGGGCGGCACCGGCCGCGAGCTCGGGGCGAGCGTCGGTGAAACGGCCTTGACGGGCGCCGCCCTGGAGGTCCCCGTAGGCTGACCGCCCGTGTGGCAGCGTTGGTTCTCCCCCCGTGCGTTGGGGCTGCACCTGACGCTCGCGGCCATCGTCGCCGGCTGCGCAATCGCAGGCATGTGGCAGCTCGGGCGGGCCACGGGCGGCAACACGCTCAGCTGGGCCTACACATTCGAGTGGCCGGCGTTCGCCATCGTCGCCGGCATCGGTTGGTGGCAGATGGTCCACGACGAGCCAGAGGAGCGCGCCGCGCGCAAGCAGCGCCAGTCAGCAGTAAGGGCTAGCCGGCCAGAGCCGTCGATAGCCCGCCGGGTCGACCAGGAGAGCGATGAGCTGAGGGCGTACAACGACTACCTGGCGTCGCTCGCCGCCGGCGGCAAGGCCAAGACCTGGCGCAACCCGAGGGGACTGGCGTGAGCCCGCAATGAACGGTGCGCTCATTCGCTATCGGGTGATGGCCTACACGGTGGGGGTCTTCCTGCTCATCCTGGTCGTGGTCGGCATACCGCTTCAGATCGCAGGCCATCCCGGCGTGGTCCAGGTCGTGGGGCCGATCCACGGCGTCCTCTACATCGTGTACCTGCTAGCCGCGCTCAACCTGGTCTACCGGGCGCGCCTGTCGCTCTGGCAGATGGTGCTCATGGTCGGCGCGGGGCTCCTGCCGCTGCTGGCGTTCTTCATCGAGCGCCGCATCAGCGCCGAGGTTCGCGAAGGTCTGATCCGGCAACGCTGAGCCGCGCGGCGCGTGGCGGTATGGTGCCGAGGTGGTCGGCTCTCTTCTCGGTACGCGGGTGGTCCGGGTGGAAGACCCGGCCTTCTTGAGAGGCCTGGGAACCTACGTGGGCAACCATCGGCCGGAGGGGCTGGCGCACCTGGTGCTGGTGCGTTCGCCATTCGCTCACGCCCGGGTGACCAACGTTGATGTCACCGAAGCCGCCTCATCCGCCGGTGTGCTCGGCGCCTTCACCGCAGAAGACTTGGACCTGCCGCCGTTCCACGGTTTCATGGTCCTCAACCCCCGTTGCGCCCGTCCACCCCTGGCCGTAGGCAAGGTCCGCTTCGTCGGAGAGCCGGTGGCGGCGGTCGTCGCCGAGACCCTGCGAGCGGCGATCGACGCTGCGGAGTTGGTGGTCGTCGACTACGACCCGCTCCCGTCGGTGGTCGATCCCGAGGAAGCGCTCGCACCTGGGGCGCCGCTGCAGTTCGAGGATGTGAAAGGCAATCTGGCGGCTGGCGAGCGGGATCCCGGCGAGCCCGATCCGCTCGAAGGGGCGGCCACGGTGGTGCGCGCCCGGCTGGTCAACCAACGGGTGGCGGTGGTGCCGATGGAAGCCAACGCGGCGATGGCCGTGCCCGGCGACGACGGCGAGGGCCACCAGCTGACCCTCTACGTGTCCACCCAGATGCCGCATGGCCTGGCGCGCATGGCCGCGCCGCTGGTGGGCCTGGACCGCCGGCAGCTGCGCGTCGTCACGCCTGACGTCGGCGGGGGCTTCGGAGCCAAGGCGGGTGTTGCCGCAGAGCACCTGGTCACGATGGCCGCCGCCTCGAAGCTCGGTCGCCCGGTGGCTTGGATAGAGGGCCGCAGCGAGAACCTCGTGGCGATGCCGCATGGTCGTGGTCAGGTCGGATACATCGAGATGGGCTTCGATCCCGACGCCCGCATAACCGGGATGCGCTCCCGGATAGTCGCCGACGCGGGTGGTTACGCCGGCTTCGGGGGCGCCCTCGCGCTCGGGCCCACCCGGATGATGGCCCAGGGCGTCTACCGGATACCCGCAGTCCGCTTCGAGGTGGCTGTCGCCCTCACCAACACCACCCCGATGGGGGCGTTCCGAGGTGCCGGGCGTCCCGAGGCAGCGGCCTATCTGGAGCGGATGATGGACATCGCCGCCGACGAGCTCGGAATCGACCCGGTCGAGATCCGCCGGCGCAACCTGATCGGAGCGGACCAGTTCCCGTTCACGACCTTGACCGGCCCGGTGTACGACAGCGGCAACTACCAAGCGGCTCTCGACGAGGCCTTGCGCATCTCTGGCTACGACGCGCTCCGCGCCGAGCAAGAGGAACGGCGCCGCCGCGGGGACCGGGTGGCTCTCGGCATCGGCGTCGCGGTGTATGTCGAGGTCACCGCTGGGGGCGGGAGCAAGGAGTTCGGCGAGGTGGAGGTGCACACCGACGGCAGCGCCACCATCAAGGTGGGGACCTCGGGGCACGGCCAGGGCCACCCGACGTCGTTTTCGATGCTGGTGGCCGACCGGCTGGGGATCCCGATGTCGGCGATCCGCTTCGTGCAGTCCGACACCGCCGCGGTGCCTAGGGGCGGGGGCACCGGCGGCTCGCGCAGCCTGCAGATCGGCGGCAACGCCGTCCTGGCCGCGGCGGAAGGCGTCCTTGAGCGGGCGCGCCGCTTGGCTGCCAGTCTTCTCGAAGCCGCTGAGAGCGACATCGTCGTCACCGACGACGGCCGCGTCGGAGTCGCGGGCGTCCCCGCGCGCGCCCTCGGCTGGGGGGACCTGGCCGCTGCAGCGCTCGCGGAGGGCTCGGGGGTGGAAACCAGCGAGGGGCCGTTGGCCTTGGCGGTTGACTTCGAACAGCCCTGCGCCAGCTTTCCCTTCGGTGCCCACGTGTCGGTGGTCGAGGTGGACCTCGACACCGGCTGGGTGCGGCCCGTGCGCCACGTGGCCGTCGACGATTGCGGTCGGATCCTCAACCCGTTGATCGTGACCGGCCAGCAGCACGGTGGCATCGCCCAGGGGGTCTCGCAGGCCCTGTGGGAGCAGGTGGTCTTTGACCCCGACGGCAACCCTTTGACCGCCAACCTCGCGGACTACGCGATGCCGAGCGCCGCGGAGTTCCCCTCTTTCGAGACCGCAAACACCGAGACCCCGAGCCCCCTCAACCCCCTCGGCGCTAAAGGCATCGGCGAGTCCGGCACGATTGGCTCGACCCCGGCGGTGCAAAACGCCGTGGTAGACGCCCTCAGCCACCTGGGGGTCCGTCACATCGACATGCCCTGCACGCCCGAACGTGTTTGGAGGGCGATCACAGATGCCCAGGCCGGGACGCCGGCTTCGCTTTGGCGTGAGCCGCCGGCGGTGTTCGCAGATCTTCCGGTGCGGCAGGTCGACGCGCGCCCGGAGGCAGCGGACGTGGAGATCTAAGCGCGCGGAGCGCCGGCTAGGCCCCGGGCCCTGACACCTCGACGACGGGCTCGGGACGATCATCCCATTCCGTCTTCAACGCCCTGCTGATGATCGCGTGCATGATGTACATGGCAGTGATGTAGGTGAGCTCGAGGATCTCCTCGTCGCTCAGGTGGAGCCGCAATGCCTCGAAGACGGCATCGTCCACGCGGCCGCCGTCGAGAGCCAGAGCGTCGGTGTAGGCGAGCACTGCGCGCTCGGCCGGGGAGAAGAGGTCTGAGACCTGATAGCTGGTGATCGCAGCGATCTTGTCCTCGGCCATGCCAAGCTCCCGACAAGACTTGCAGTGCTGGGAGTACACGAAGCTCGAGCCGACGAGCCACCCGGCGCGGGTCTGGCCGAGCTCGCGCAGGGTGGGGTCGAGCACGCGATCGGGGCTCTGGTACAAGCCGAAGCCCCTGGTGGCGTGTTTGAACACGTCGGGCACCAGCGCGAAGACGGTCCACCAGTCACCGGGTGTGCCGGCGGCGGTGCCGGGCTCGGCGACCGGGTCGCGCCCGTCGAACAGGGTGTCGTAGAGGCTCCGGACCAACGGGTCATCGGTGTCGGATCGGGAGACCTGGCGGAGGCGGGGCATGTTGGCTCCTTGCTGGGCGGCCGACGGTGGGCTCGACGGTCGAGTGCGCGACAATCGGACAATGGTGGGGTTGATCTTCTCCGGCGTCGGGACGGTCGTTCTCCTCGGCACTGCAGCGTTGGTGGTTCGTGCCACCCGGCGGGCGCGCCCAGAACCCCTGCTGCGCATGAGGCTGTCCGACGAAGCCGAGGAGTGGCTGCGCCAGGAGCGCGGCGATCCCCCGCTGCGCTAGGCGCTTCTCGGGAGCGGCGCGGAGCCAAGAGGCGGTCACTCGGCCGCCTCTGATTGGAGCAGCCAACCCCGAGGTCCTGCTAGGGCCGTCGCCTCCTCGGGCCCCCACGAGCCGCGGCTGTAGGAGATCGGCGCAGGCTTGTTCTCCAGCAGGCGGCTGGTGACCTCCCAGACCCGGGCAAGGCCGTCGGGCCGGGTGAACAGCGAGCGGTCTCCCATCAAAACGTCGTGGATGAGCCGTGAGTACGCCGGCAGGGATGGAGTGTGGAAAGCCTTCCCGAGGGGGAGGTCGGCTCGCGCCGAGCCGAGCCGGAGGGTGGGCCCGGGCTCCTTGGCCACCAGGTTCAGGCAGATCGCGCCGTCGCCCGAGAGCTCGAAGCACAACACGTTGCCACCAGGCGGGAGGTCCCCGAATGTGTTCGCCGGCTCGGAGAACACGATGCTGACCCGCTGCTGGCTGCGCGCCATGCACTTGCCGGTTCGAAGCAGGAACGGGACTCCGCTCCAACGCTCGTTGTCCACCCAAAGCCGCGCCGCCACGAAGGTCTCGGTTTGCGAGTCGCCCGGCACCCCCTCGATCCGGCGGTACCCGTCGTACTGCCCGAGCACGACCTCGGCGGGGTCCAGGGGGCGGAAGCACCCGATCACCGCCTCCCGGGCAACCGCGATGTGCTCGGGGTCGAGGGAGTGGGGGGGTTCCATCGCGACCTCGGCGGCTACCTGGAACAGGTGGGTGATCACCATGTCGAGGATGGCCCCCGTCGCGTCGTAGAAGCCGGACCGCATCCCCACGTCGAGGGTCTCGGGCACGTCGATCTGGACGCACTCGACGTGCCCGCTGTCCCATACCCCCGAGAACAGGCCGTTGGCGAAGCGAAGCACGTGTATGTCCTGGGCTGCCTCCTTGCCCAGGAAGTGGTCGATCCGGTAGATCTGGTCCTCGTCGAAGGCCGAGTGGGCGATGCGGTCCAACTCCTCGAAGGCATCCTTCGAGGTTCCGAAGGGCTTTTCGTAGACGACCCGAGAGTGCGCCGCCAGGCCGTGCTCGCCGATCCCCTCGGTGAGGGGGCCAAAGGCAGCCGGTGGGACCGCCAGGTAGTGGATTCGCTGCGGCGTGCCGCCGAGCTCGCGCTCGGCCGCTCCCAAGACGTCGAGCAGGCTGCCTGGATCGTTGGCGTCGAAGCCACCGCCAGCAAAGCGCAGCTTGGAGCGGAAGTCTTCCCAGGGCCCTTCGGAGGGCTTGGGGCCGAACTCCTCGAGGCTCTCGCGAACCCGTTCGGCGAAGTCGAAGTGCGAGATGTCGCCGCGGCCGTTGCCCACCACGCGCCACTGCTCGGGCAGCAGGCCCTCGGTGGCCAGGCGGAACAGCGCCGGGAGCACCAGCCGATGTGAGAGGTCTCCGGTTGCCCCGTAGAGGACGAAGGCCGTCGGCTCGGGTACCAGGGAGGGATCGGTCATCGGCAGGCGATCAGTCAGTCGACCAGCGCCTGGTACACCAGCTGCTTCAGCTGGCTACGGATGGGATGGGTGCTCGACGGCAGCAGCTGGGTCAGGAACAGCGCGGCCACCCCTTCCTCCGGCGCCACCCAGAACGCCGTGCTCGCCGCGCCTCCCCACCCGAACTCGCCCTCCGAGCTGGGCACCTTTCCAGCCGCAGCGTCGACCACCACCGAAAAGCCCAGCCCGAAGCCAACCCCGTCGAATGCCGTCTCCGCGAACAGCGGCCGGCCGAAGTGCTCCAGGTCGGCGTCGCCCGGCAGGTGGTTGCGGGTCATGTAGCTCACTGTGCGCGGGCCGAGGAGCCGGGCGCCATCGAGCTCCCCGCCGTTTTGGAGCATGTGGGCGAAGCGGAGGTAGTCGGCGGCGCTGCCCACCAGGCCACCGCCGCCGGAAAGCGCTGCTGGCGGGGCGAGCGCGCCGCTCCCGTCGGTGAGCACCGCCTTGCCGGTGCGCGGGTGGGGGACGTAGAGCGCGGCCAGGCGCTCCGAGCGCGCCTCGTCGGCGTAGAAGTCCGTGTCGGTCATGCCGAGCGGCGCGAAGATCCGGGCCTTGAAGAACTGGTCCAACGTCTGGCCGGACAAGACCTCGACGAGGCGGCCGAGGACGTCGGTGGCTACCGAGTAGTTCCACTCCGTCCCAGGCTGGAACAAAAGCGGCAGCTGCGCCCACGCGTCGCAGCAGCCGGCGAGGTCGAGCCCCGACGGCGTGCCCCACTCGAAGCCGGCCTTGCGGTACATGGCGTCGACGGGGTGGGCGTGGTGGAAGCCGTAGGTCAGCCCCGCCGTGTGGGTGAGCAGGTGCCAGACGCGGATCGGTTCGGTCGCGGGCTCGGTGACCGGGGCGGCGGGCGGGCCGCGGCGGTAAACCCTCGGCTGCCGCCACGCCGGCAGGAAGGCTCCGACCGGGTCCTTCAGCTCGAACGCCCCTTCCTCGTGCAGCATCATGGCGGCCACAGAAGTGAGCGGCTTGGTCATCGAGTACATCCGCCACAAGGTGTCGGTCTCCACCGGGGCGCCTGCCTCCATGTCGCGCTGGCCGTAGGTCTCCAGGTATGCGAGGCGTCCGCCCCGGCTCACCGCGATCAGCCACCCGGGCAGCCGGCCGTCGTCCACGTAGCGACCAAAGTGGCTGCGGAGCCGGTCGAGTCGACTGGCGTCTAAGCCAACTTCCTTGGCCTCGACCTCGACCTGGAGGGCTGGCACGGGGCTCAGGTTACTGGCCCACGCGGCGGCCGAGGGACCCCCGGTGGGCCCTCGCGGGGTGACAGCCACGCAGGGTTGGCCACCGCCAGCCGGTCGATCGCGTCGGCCGTCAGGGCCTTCTTCAGCTCGGCCGACCCGTCGAAGTCCCCACGGCGGATCGCCTCGCACAAGGCGTGGTCGTTGGCGACCCCGAGGTCCTCCAGCCGGGCGCGGTGAGCGGCCTCCTGAGCCGGCCCCAGCTCCAGCTCCCGCGCGGCGATCTCCACGACCCGCGCCGCTATGCGGACCTGGTGGCGCAGCGGGTCCTCGAGCGAGGGCATCAAGTCGTCGCGGAGGAACCCGTGGACCGCGTCGAGGAGCTCCTCGGCGGTGGGGCGCCCGTGAAGGTCCCCGCTCAAGGGAGCAGCTCCAGCAGGTCGTACTCGCTCTCGCACACCCGCCGGCCGATGGCCGCATGCTCCAACGACGGAGTTGGACCGAGGAGGTGGCGGCGGGCCTGCATGGCGCTGATGACGGCCCAGGTCCATGTGCCCGCGACCTGCCACCACCTGACCGCGTCGCGGTCCACGTCCACGCCGGCTTCGGCTTCGTAGGCTGCGAGCCACGGTTCGGTCTCTGGGAACGAGCCAAGCGGCCGGTAGCGGTCGAAGCGCCAAGCCCTGATCGTCGGCCACGCCAGGTCCTCGTAAGGGTCCCCGAGATGGGCCAGCTCCCAGTCGAGGATGGCGCGCAGCCCCGAGACATCCACTAGGAGGTTGCCCAACCTGAAATCGCCGTGGACCACGCCGGCCACCCCCGGCGCCGGGCGGTGAAGCTCGAGCCAGCGATAGGCA
>JBPCRR010000199.1:0-2750 GCA_050996645.1 Acidimicrobiales bacterium
AGGTGCCCGGATCGAGACCCGCCACCAGGGCCATCCCACCCATCTGGTCCGTGTCGCGGGGCGCGACGGTGCTCCACGCGCCGGCCGCGCGCGACTGCTGGACGTCGAAGCCGAATCCGGCGCCGATCGCCAGCACCGACGGCTCGCTCGAGTGCTTCACGAGCTTCGCCTGAGCCGGCAGCTGGGCGGCGAGGGTCACCGAGGCGCTCGGGCGCACCGTCGGGCCCACGGTCACGACGCGCTGCACCGGGACCGTCGCGGTGGTCGGCGACCACAGGGTGAGCCCGTCGCCGGGAAGATCGGCTGCCGCCGCAGCAGCCAGGCGGATGCTCGAGGCGGTTGGGGTGTAGGTGAAGCCGAGGGAGCCGTCAGTTCCGGTGACCGCGGGCTGGTCGGGAGTCACCGTGACACCCGAGGACCCCGAGAAGTCGATCGGCACGCCGGCTTCGCCCACCCCGCCCCTGCCCGCTACCGTGACCCAACCACGCGTCGTCCTGCCGACGGTGAGAGACCCGGTCCCGGCGTTGACGGTCACGGTGTAGGGGCCGGCGAGGGAACCCGATGCTGCCCACATCGTGCCCACGTCCGCCGCGATCGAGGCCGGGTCCCCTCCCGTGATCTGCATCGCCGGGGGGTCTAGGTCGGCGACCGCCAGGCCGGGGTAGTCGCCCATCACCGCATGGATGATGATGCCGATCGCGACCGCCCGGGCCGGGTCGGTGCTGCCCGCCCACTTGCCCAGGACCCACGCGGCGCGCGCTAGGTCCGCTGGGTTGGCGGCCTGGCCGTACTGGTTACCCAGCGGGACTCCGTCGCCCACGACGGCGGGCCGCCAGCCGTAAGCGTCCACGCCGATCGGGTAGTACAGCCCGTGGTCGACACAGAAGGCCCCGGTTCCGCCCTGGAAAGCCGGGGGCAGGCAGTACGAGCCCTGAAAGCCCCTGTAGCCGTCGACCGAGACGTTGCCGAGCCCGTAGGAGGCTCCAAGGCACGGCTGGGGCGCTGAATCAGCCGAGACCCGTGTCCCGCCGGCGCCGCGCGCCGGCCACTCGAAGGGCTGGCTCGGGCCGATCTCGACAGCGCCGCCCGTCGTCACCACCGTCACCGTTGCCTGAAGCGCGCCGCCGCCAGGGGGCCGCGGGAGGACAACCGCGTGCATGTCGGCGCCAACAGGGATCACCTCGACTGGTTTGCCGGGCTTGCCGGCCGGCTCCAAGGCGACTCCTTGCGCGACGACCTGACCGGAGGGCCTGGCCCAGCTCGCGAGCACGGTCGAAGGGTCCTCACCGGTGCTGATCTGGACCGCTGCGGCAGTCGGAGCGGCCGCAGGGGCGACGTCGGACGACCCGGCGAGGGCCCAATCGTCGAAGTGGCTGGCGTCGACGTGGCTGGCGTCGACGTGGCTGGCGGAGCCGGCCGGCCCGGCGCCGAGCGCGGGGCTCAAAGCGAAGACCAGCGCGACGGTGGCGCCGGCGAGGGTCAGGGTCTGGGAGAAGAACCGCTTGTTTGCAGACATGGCAGCACCTCGGGGTCGGTTGGAGTAGCGGGGAGGCGAGGTGCCAGGCACCTGCGATAGACCCGGTTGGGCGCCCGGGATGGGTGCGGAGTCGCACCCGGCAGAATGCTCCGGTGAGCGACGCGTGGGACCCCAGCCAGTACGAGCAGTTCCAAGCCCAACGACGGATGCCCTTCGACGACCTGCTCGCGATGGTGGCGCCGGTGCCCGGGGGGAAGGTGTTGGACCTGGGATGCGGCACCGGGTCGCTCACCGCAGAGCTCCATCGCCACTGCGGAGCAGCCGAGACCCTCGGAGTAGACAGCTCCGAAGCCATGTTGGGACAGGCCGCCGCCCACACGGGCGAGGGACTCCACTTCGAGCGCGCCGACATCGCCGAGATCGATCGCAGGGACATCGACGTGGTGTTCGCAAACGCCTCGCTGCAGTGGGTCCCGGACCATCCTGCACTGCTCGGCCGACTGCGGACGATGCTCGCCACGAGAGGGCAGCTCGCGTTCCAAGTGCCTGCCAACGCCGACCATCCCTCCCACCGCCTGGCAGCGGTGGTGGCCGCCGAGGAGCCGTTCGCCACCGCGCTCGGCGGGCGGGGGCGCGACGAGCACCTGCGGGCCGTCCTGGCACCGGATGCCTACGCCGAGGCGCTCGACCGCCTCGGGGCACGTGAGCAGCACGTCCGGCTCAAGGTCTACGGCCACCACCTTCCGGGGACAGCAGCCGTGGTCGAATGGGTGCGGGGAACGATGCTGACCCCCTACCGCGCCGCGCTGGAGCCCGAGCTCTACGAAGCCTTCGTGTCCCGCTACAGCGAGGCGCTCGAAGCCGAGCTCGGATCGCAACGGCCGTACTTCTACGCCTTCAAGCGGATCCTCGCCTGGGCGCGCTTCGCCTGACGAGGAGCTCACGGCCTGTGCCCCGGGGCCTTGTCGACCCGCGCCCTCAGCGAGCGGTCGAGATACCAGGGCCGCAAGGCCAGGCGCGCGGCGGACAGATGCCCGTAGATCAGCACGCCTTCACCCGGTTCGATCCGGCGCAGCTCGTCGGAGGAGGCGAGGCGCCGGTACGCGATGGCGGTCGAGCGGCTCCGGCGCCCGTCCCGAAGGTCTGAGGTCATCGTGTCGGTCCGCACCGCTGCTTCGCCTGCGAGGCCGGAGAGCAGGTCCAACGTGGAGAGGTCCGAGATCCCCGACAGGACGACCTTGGCGCGGTGGTTGTTGGCGATCGTGCGGGCGCG
>JBPCRR010000221.1:0-3971 GCA_050996645.1 Acidimicrobiales bacterium
ACCCGCACCGGGCGACCTCGGCCGTAGCCCTGGGCCGAGGCGGCGTTTTGGGGGTTGCCGTCCACCATCACGCCGACCACGAAGGTCGGGTCGGTGACCAGCACCACAGTCGAGGTCCGAGCGCTGACCTGGGCAACCTCGCCCACAAGGCCGCCAGCGGCCACCACGGGCTGGCCCGGCGCAACCCCGCTCGTGGCGCCCTTGTCGAGGGTCACCGAGTCCTCGAAGTTCGTCGCCCCCTGGTCGATAACCTGGCCTGTCACAGTTGGGATGTCGCCGACGAAGCTCAGGTGTGCCTGCGCCAGCACCTCCCGCGCCTGTTCTGCCTGGAAGTCAGCCTGCAGGGTCTTTTCCTGGGCGGCCGCCAGCTGCTCTCGGAGCCGCTGGTTTTCCGTCTTGACCGCTCCATAGTGCACCGATCCGGACAGAAAATCGCCCAGCGGCCGCAGGGCGGCGTGGGTGGCTCGCTGCAGCGGGGCGAACGCGTCGTGCATCCGCCCTCGGACCTGCGCCAGCGTTCCCCCACCACTCGCCCTTGCGTCCACCGTCACCAAGGTCAGGGCCAGTAGCGCCAGCACCATGACTGTGAAGCGGGGACGCGAGGAGCGTCGGGGCATGGCCACGAAGGCAGGCAGCTCCCTACTGGTTCCTGGATGCTCAGCGTCCGGAGGACGACTTCAGCACGTCCCTCAGGACATCGAACTCCTCGAGGCACTGGCCGCTGCCGATCACCACCGAGTGCAACGGGTTGTGCGCGACGACCATGGGCATCCCGGTCTCGGTCTCGAGGCGCGAAGCAAGGCCGTGGAGCAGGGCGCCTCCACCGGTGAGCACGATCCCCTGCTCCATGATGTCGGCGGCGAGCTCTGGCGGTGTCTTGTCGAGAGTGACCTTGACCGCGTCGACAATGGCCGAGACCGGCTCTTCGAGTGCCCGGCGGATCTCCTCGGTGGTGGTCACGATGGTCTTCGGAAGCCCGGTGATGAGGTCGCGCCCGCGGATCTCGGCGTGGAGTTCCTCCTCCAAGGGGCATGCGGAGCCGAGGGCGATCTTTATCTCCTCTGCGGTGCGCTCGCCGAGTGCGAGGCTGTACTCCTTCTTGATGAACTGGATGATCGCCTCGTCCAGTTCGTCGCCGCCGATGCGCACCGACTGGCTGGTCACGATGCCACCGAGGGAGATGACCGCGACCTCGGTGGTCCCGCCCCCGATGTCGACCACCATGTTGCCGGTCGGTTCGTTGACAGGGAGGCCGGCGCCGATGGTCGCCGTCATGGGCTCCTCGATGATGAAAGCCGGCTGGCGCGCGCCGGCGGACTCCGCCACTTCCTGCACTGCGCGCTGTTCGACGCCGGTGATGCCGGAAGGCACGCAGATCACCATTCTGGGCTTGGCGAACTTGCGAGGCCCGTGCACCCGGCGAATGAAGTAGGCCAACATCTTCTCGCAGAGGTCGAAGTTAGCGATCACGCCGTCGCGCAGAGGTCGGATGGTCTGGATGTGGCCGGGGGTGCGCCCGAGCATGCGCTTGGCCTCGGTTCCCACGGCCAGGGGGCGGTCGTCGCGGACGCTCACCGCCACCACGGAGGGCTCGTCGAGCACGATGCCGCGGCCGCGGACGTACACCAAAGTGTTGGCGGTGCCGAGGTCCACGGCCATGTCTCGGCCGAAGAAACCGGAGAAAACGTTGTCGGTCACGAGACGGGGCCTCCTGCAAGGCGGCATTCCACCAGCTACGGAATGCCCAACACTAACCTTTCCGGGCGCCCGGTGGCGGGCGGCCGGGGTCGTGGCGGCTACAGGCGTGCGGCTCAGGATGCGAGGCCGGGGAAGAACAGCGCGATCTCCCGGTCCGCCGAAGCCTGGCTGTCGGAACCGTGAACGAGGTTCTCGGTCGTCTCGATGGCCAGGTCTCCCCGGATCGTCCCAGGTGCCGCGAGCGCCGGGTTGGTCGCGCCCATCATCGCCCTTACCACCTGCCAGGTATCCGCCGGGCCCTCCACGACGATCAGCATCACCAGTGACCGGGTTATGAACTCCAGGAGCCCGTCGAAGAACGGCTTCCCGCGGTGCTCGTCGTAGTGGCGCCCTGCCAGCTCGATGTCGAGCTGGCGCAGCTCTGCCGCGACGAGCCTCAGCCCCTTGCGCTCGATGCGAGAGATGATCTCTCCCACGAGGCCTCGTTCGGTGGCATCGGGCTTGGCTATGACAAGGGTGCGGTCCATGCGGCGAAGGTAGCGGCCTCGCACCCCCCTCAGGTTCGCGTCGTCGCGGCGAGCGCCGTCCTCGCCGAACCGACCACGTACAACGAGCCAGTCACGACAACCAGGTCGTCGGGGCCCGCGGCGCCTAGAGCGACCTCGAGGGCTTCGGGCACGCTGTCGGCCGTAGCCACCTCGACTCCGAGCGAGGCGGCGGCCTCGGCCACGACCGCGGCAGGCTGTGCTCGCGGCGACGGCGGTGGGCACGCGACGACGAGTCGGGCGTCTCTCGCGCCTAGTGCCTCGAGCATCTCGCGGGGGTCCTTGCCGCGCAGCATGCCAACGACCATCACCTGAGGAACCCCGAACTCCTCGCGCAGAGCCGCTGCGGCGCAGCGGGCGCCCTCGAGGTTCTTGGCCCCGTCGAGGACCACCAACGGGCTCGTGGAAACGACCTCCATCCGCCCAGGAGAGCGCACGGTCGCCGCAGCCTCGCGGACGAGGTCGTCCTCGACTGCGGCGCCGAAGAAGGCCTCCACCGCGGCGAGGGCCGCAGCGAAGTTGTCCGCCTGATGGGCGCCGTGGAGGTCCAGCCACACTCCCCCGTAGTTGGCCGCTGGCGTCGAGAGGTCCAGGACCCGACCTCCAACTGCCAGCTCGTTGCGGGGGCAGCGGTACTCCCGCCCGGCAAGCCACAGGGTCGAGGGGTATCGGCCGGCGAAGATCTCGAGCAGCGCGGGATCCCTCTCCCCGAGGACCAGGGCACCAGTTGGTTTCACGATGCCGGCCTTTTCGGCGGCCACATCCGCCCGCGTCGGGCCGAGGAACTCCACGTGGTCCAAACCCACGTTGGTGACTACGGCCACCGCGGCGTCAGCAACATTGGTGGCATCCCAGCGCCCGCCGAGGCCCACCTCGACCACGGCCACGTCGACGGGCCGGTCGGCGAAGTACCGGAAGGCGGCCGCTGCGAGGAGCTCGAACCACGTGAGGCTTCCGGCCACGAGGGGTTCGAGGGCCGCGATCTCGCTCAGGACCTCCGCCAAGTCGGCATCGGAAAGTGGCTCTCCGTTTACCGTGATGCGCTCGTTGATCAGCTCCAGGTGCGGGCTCGTGAAGGTCCCCGTGGACAGCCCCTTCGCCATGAGCAACTGCGTGACGGCCCGTGCGGTGGAGGTCTTGCCATTGGTGCCGGTGATGTGGATCACAGGAACCGCCGCCTGCGGGTCGCCCATGACCTCCGCGAGCTGGCGCATCCGGGACAGGTCCGGGGCCTCCGAGCGGGCGTCGGCCAGCATCCTCTCGAGGTTCTGGTGCGAGTCCAGCCAGGCGAGTGCGTCGCCGAGGTCCATCAGCGTTCGGCGCCCCTCGGCGGGCCCCAGGTCAGGATGCGGCCCGGCGGGGGCGGGGCTCCTTGACCGGGTCGGAACGGGGAACGAGCGTGGGGTTGACCCGCTCGAGCACCACCGAACGGTCGATCATGCACTTTCCGATGTCGGAGCGGCTGGGAAGGTCGTACATGACCTCCAACAGCACCTCCTCGAGGATGGCCCGCAGGCCACGTGCGCCGGTGCCGCGCAGCAAGGCCTGCTCTGAGATGGCGTCGAGGGCGTCATCGCTGAACACAAGCTCAACGTTGTCGAGCTCGAAGACGCGCCGGTACTGCTTGACCAGGGCGTTCTTCGGCTCTACCAGGATCCGCACGAGCGCCGTCTGGTCGAGGTTCGACACCGCCCCGATCACCGGCAGGCGGCCCACGAACTCGGGGAT
>JBPCRR010000237.1:0-3419 GCA_050996645.1 Acidimicrobiales bacterium
CACCCGGACCAGCGCCGGCCGCCACCTCCCCCAGGTCGGGGACCGCCCCCGCACCCATCGCCGCCAACGTCTCCAGGTCGATCACCGGCTTGCCCTTCCCCCGACCGGCCAGGTGCGCGACCGACAGCGCCCGGCAAAGACGGGTGTAGCCGGTGGGGTCTCTGGCCAGGACCACCAGGTGCTCGCCTTCGGGGTCTGCCATCCCCTGTTGCCCCCTGGTCAGCCCGAGGGTCACCTCCGCTCCGAACACCGTGGGCATCCCCACCGCCCTGGCCGCTTCGGCGAAGCGGACCACCCCGTACATCCCGTCGTGGTCGGTCACCGCCAGCGCCTCCAGCCCGAGGCGGGCCGCCTCCTCCACCAGCTCCTCTGGATGGGAAGCCCCGTCGAGGAAGCTGAAGTTGGAGTGGCAGTGAAGCTCGGCGTAAGGCACGCTCCCCCGCCGCCCGCCACCTAGGTCCGCGCCGGCCAGCTCTGGAGGCGGCTGGTAGGCGGGCCGCTTGTACGACCACGCCGGGCTGTCGCCCCCGTCGCCCGCCAGCCCAGACGGCGCCGGCCGTCCCGCCACCCGGCGGTCGGCCAGCCTGGCTTCAACCTCCCGCCACGGCATCCGGGGGTTGTTGCAGCCCATGGGACCGATAGTAGCGAACGTATGTTCGTACCCGAATACGAGGCGCGTAGACCCGCATCATTGGGTGGCGGCCGCCACTGGCGTCGCAGGGTTAGATCGATGTCAAGGCGCCGGAGACCTTGGGGCCAACGGATAGGACACATCGGCACAGTTGGACGCATACTTCAGATGCCATCCGGCCAGAATCTGGGGCGGAATGGATCCGTCGCCTGGCCCTGGCGGGATACCGTTAGGGGCGGGGCAAGGGAAGGGCTCGCCTCCCTCAGAATTCATACGCCACGTGCCTCCGGGCGGCCGCTCGAAGACTCCGATCGGCGGATGGGGCAAACCCCATGGACCTATTTGGTAAACCGGGATCGGTCGCGGTGGGCCGCCTGGCCATGCCGGAGGTTGCACGTAGGAGCAGTTGGAGACCGGCCTGAAGGCTGCGATAGCCCATGACACTCCCGTAGAGGTCAACGTCGCGACCTTGAAGGAGCCAGGGATCATGACACCCTGACATGTCGATGGAATCTGTTCATAGGAGTTAAAGGCTGACACGATGGCGGCGCTAACGCTTGGCGTGGTTGAACCGCATGCCGCGGCCAGAACCAACAGAATGGCCGCTGCCGGCGGGCCACCCGAGCGTCGAACCCTCATCGACCCAGGCGCCGCATAGGGCACTCACCGAGGCTGTGGAGGATAGCTCGGGAAAGCGCAGTCGGGCGCATAGCTCAATCCCCACGCTGCGAGCACAGCAGCTGGGAGGGCTCCGTCGCCGGGACCGGGCGCGATTCCCTCTGGTGCCGGGCAGGGGAACGGTTCGCCGCCCTCTTCGTTCATCACCCAAGGACCGCCAGATTGTTGCTCGAAGATTCCTACCGGAGGGCCATTGGTGTTGGCGAACGGTCCGACCATCTGAGGAGGAATAGGCCGCGCCGGGCCACCCGGGGTCGCCGGAGGCAATGAGTACGAACATGACGATGCCGGCTGGAACTGCGCCATTGCCCAGTTCACCCCGCCTGGCACTGCCGCTACACGAGCCGAGCCGGCGATCACCTTGGCCGGGCATGTCGAAGGCAGCCTTTCCCAACCATCGAAAGCGACCTCTAGTGCCTGCTCGGTCGATGTTGACGGGGCTAGGACTGTGACGCCCGTGCTGTCTGCGATCGTGGTGCTGGCCGCCGTCGGGACCCCTGACGACGCCGGTGGAGCGGAGACGGGGGATACGGTAAGCACTGCCGCCGGCACTGTGGGCGCGGTTGGCAATTGCAGGAGGTACTGTCCGGCGGCAAGGGCGGGAATCACAGAGTCAACTGGGTTGGTATCCGGAGCCGTCGGGCTGGTGTAGATCGCGCTGCTGAGTTGGACGATGGGAACCGGGCTTGTGTCCACCGTGAGCCCGGGCGCCTGCGAGGCCGTCGTGGCAGCCTGGCTAACTACCGGCTTGGAGGGGGTGGCGACAGCGACCTCGATAGGGATCGTCAGGCCTGTAGCGGCGTTGGTCATGCGATCGATCAGCTGGACACTTGACGGCACGTTCGCCGCTGCGTAGTAGCAAGCACTGGAGAAGCCAGTGTTCGTTATCGTGATACTGATTGAGGCCACGGGGGCTGTCTGGTGAGCTAGGCATGACGCCAGCGACTCGCCAGGTGATCCCAGTGGGTTGCCTGCGGATCCAAGTGGCCCGTTCGGAGCGCCAGCAACCGGCAAGGTAAGGGCCGAAGGAGTCGTGCCACTTGTCGTCGCGCCGGCTGGGGACTGCAACGGTGTGGAGGCCGGCGGGGCATTCCCCGTCCGAAGGTGAACTCCCGAAGTAGTGCCACCAACCTGGGTCAGGCCCACGACCGAGCCCGCAGCGACGAGCCCAGCAATCAATCCGAGGATCCGGCCACCTTTGATCACTGGGTTCTCCGATCCTGTGACGCCCAAGTACCGCTCGACCACAATGGCGGCCCGGTGGGCGAGAACACCACGAGGTTCCCATCGGTATTCTGGAACTTCAGCTAGGCGCCCGGATGATTACTTGTGTGGGTCTGGAACGTCCACCTGCCGTTGTCGTAGACCAAGTTACCGCTCGTGGTGGTCTAACGAGATGGCCACGACTGGCTGCAGGATCATTGAACAGCCACGAGTCCCCGGCCCAGTCGGCGGCGGTGCCACGAGGTGGAACCGAATAGCGCTTCGTCTAGCTTGGCCCGCTTCAGGTAGAGGTGGGCGTCGTGCTCCCAGGTGAACCCGATGCCACCATGGACCTGGATCGCCGTCTCGCAGACCTGTGCGCAAGCCGGGCCCACGAACGACTTGGCGACAGAAGCCGCCTCGTGCACGCCAGGGCCACCGTTGTCGAACGCCGCCGACGCGTGGGCAACGGCGGCGCGGGAGCCTTCAACCGCCACGAGCATGTTGGCGAGGTGGTGCTTGACGGCTTGAAAGGACCCGATCGGCCGGCCGAACTGGCGCCTCTGTTTCGCGTAGGCCACCGCCATCTCCAGGCTGCGCTCCGCTGTCCCCGCAGCGTCGGCGCACACCGCCCACGCCCCGAGCGAGGTCAAGCGGGCGTGCAGGTCGTCGAGTTCTCCGGGCGCGGCGAGAAGTCCGGCGTCACCGACGCGAACGTCGTCGAGTGCCACCGAGGCCAGTCGTCGGGTCTGGTCGACCGTCGCCTCGACCTCGACGCTGACCCCTGCTGCCTTCGGGTCCACGACCGTGAACAATAAGGAGCCATCAGCCCCACGCGCGCAGACGACGATCCCGCCGGCGACGTGGGCGTCGGGCACGAAGCGCGCCACGCCGTCGAGGCGCAGCC
>JBPCRR010000245.1:0-3875 GCA_050996645.1 Acidimicrobiales bacterium
CATTCCAGCCTGGGCGTGGGGCATCGGCGCCGACATGCTACCGGAGGCCGTCATCTGGACCGGTGCGCGCGGACCGGCACGACGAGGCGATCGTAGATCTGCATGTAGCGCTCCGCGAGGTGGGTCATCGAGAACTCCTCGGCGCGCGAGCGACCTGCGGCCGCCAGCTCTTGCGCGTCCGCCCTGCCCGACAGAGCCGCCGCCAACGCGGACGCGAGGGCTTTCGGTTCACCGGGGGGGACCAGGATGGCATCCCGGCCCCCGCGCACCACGTTGCGGTAGCCCGGCAGGTCGCTCGCTACCACAACAGCCTCACCCGCGAGCCCTTCGAGCAGGACCACCCCAAAGCTCTCGCCGTGGAGGGACGGAGCACAGAAGACATCGGCCGCCCGCATGCGGCGCCGCTTCTCCTCCTCGCCGATGCTCCCGAGCCACTCGATCCGCGGGTCTCCCGACGTCGCCGCCCGCAGCCTGTCGCTTTCGGGTCCCGCGCCAGCGACCCAGAGCCTCACGGTTGGGCCCAGTCCCACCACCTCGTCGGCCACCATCGCCTCCAACAGCACGCCGAGGCCCTTGCGGGGCTCGTGACGTCCCACGAACAGAATCGTGGGGCCCCGAGCGGGCCACGGCTCGGCCCGCCGGTACGCGTCGAAGTCGATGCCGTTGAACACGACCTCGTAGCTGCCGCCGAGGGCCTCCTCGGCGGTCCGGCGCGCCTCCTCCGACACCGCTGCCCTGACGTCGAGGTGGTTGGCCACCCACCTGGCGAGCGGAGCCGCACGGCGGTACCAGCTGCTTCGGCCGCTTCGGTGGAAGGTACCTACGAGCGGCGAGTCGGAGAAGAGCAGGGAGGTGAGCGCGGGGCCTGGTACGAGCGGCTCGTGGAGGTGCACCACGTCGAAGGCCTCGTCGCGCAACGCCCGGATGGTGCGCAGCGTGGAGGCCGGATCCGGAGCGATGGCAGCCATGGACCCGTTCGCCGCCATGGGCACCGATTCGCCGAGCGGGGTGACCGCCGCGTCCGGCTGCGGCCCGTCGCACGGCCCGAGCACCCGGGCCTCCACCCCCAACGAACGCAGCGCTGCTGCGAGCCCGAGCACCTGGCCCTGCACCCCGCCCGGAAGGGTGAGGCTGTAAGGGCAGACCAGTCCCACGCGCACCGCGGGAGGCTACCCGCGGGCGCCGGCGCACCTAGCCCCCGGCCGCCGGCCAGTTCGGCTGCATCACGTGCCACTGCGCCGGGGCCGCTCGAATGAGGCGCTCCAGTTCGTGAGCCAACAGCTGGGTCCCCCGCACCACGTCCTCGCGGAAGCGCTGCGAGCGGGGCGCCTCGAGCGGTGGGAGGATCACCGTCCGGTGCTCGCTGCTTCCGCGCCCGAAGTACACCGCCGCCGGCAGCACGGGAGCACCGGTCCTGTAGGAAAGGGTCACGGCGCCCGCCGGCAACCTCGTCCTTTCACCAAAGAACTCGACCTCCACGCCCGGGGTGGCTCCGACGACCCGGTCCGACAACAGGCACAGAACCCGGTTGGCCGCCAACGCCGCCAGGCAGCGCCGGCCGGCGTCAGCGCCCGTCGCGATGACCTCCATCCCCAGCCGTCGCCGGAACGACACGAACCACTCGAACACCTCCCGGTCCCCGAGGGCCTCGACCACCACGCTGACCGGCACGCCCAGGCTCGCCAGCCAGGCTCCGCCCCATTCCCAACCCCCGAGATGCGGCAGGGCGAAGATCGCTCCCCGCCCCTTCTCCCTTGCCGCCTCCAGGTGTTCCATGCCCTCCGCGGTCATCCCCGCCTCGAGCTCCCGCCGGCTCAGGCTTGGCAACCGCAAGCTCTCCGCCCAGTACCTGGCGTAGGAGCCGAAAGCCTCGTCCACCTGGCGGCGCAACTCCAGGCCGCCAACGCTGTCCCCGCCGACACGGCGAAGGTTCCCCGCCACGGCGTCGCGCCGCTCGGCCAGCCCCCTCAAGCCGTTCAAGCCGTTGCCGCCGACGCGGTGGCCACGGACCCTCCCCACCCCCGCGAGCGAAGCCACACCTGCGGTGCGAGCCGCCAAGACCCCTGTCGTCTCGGCCACCGCGCGCCCTACCGGCGCGGGCAGTACCACCGCCAGCGCTACTCCGGCGCACAGCGCCGTCAACCGGACGATGCTCAGGGCCGGCGGGAGCTCGAACGGCGCCACGGCTGCGGGTCGGCGGGCTGCGCCCCCGAGCCGTTGCGCCTCACCCGCGCCTGGCGACGCTCGTGGCGGCGCGCCGCAGCAGCCGACCGCTGCGAGCCGTCGGCGTAGCGCGACGGCCTCGGCGCCCAGCCGTTCGCCCCACGCCACGCACGCCACCGCGTCCCCATCGGGGTCGCAGGCTCAACAACGCTGCCTCCGGGCGCGGAGGCCTGCTGAGGAGAGCCGGCGTGACCGGCGCCCCCTGCACGGGCCTCGCCTGCGGAACCCAGCCCCGCGACCGACGCCTGGCGCCAGACCTTCACGAAGCGCTGGAGCGCTGTCGCGGCGCTCAGGGCGAGCATGACCCACAGCAGGGGCACGAGGACCACGCTGAACGCGAGCCCGGCGCAGAGCACGACTATTCGCTCGGCGCGCTCCATGAGCCCACCCCTCGCGTCGAAACCGAGCGACTCCGCTTTGGCTCGCTCGTAGGAGATCAGCAACGACACGCCGAGGATGGCGAAGGGCAGCGCGAACGCGTGACCGTGGTGGCGGTCCTGGAGATACCACGCGAGGCCACCAAGCACCAGCGCGTCGCTGACCCGGTCGCACACGGAGTCGAAGAACGCTCCTCTGGCCGTCACCCGACCGGTCGCCTTGGCCAGGGCGCCGTCGAGCAGGTCGGGGATCGCCGAGGAGATGAGCAGCGCCAAGCCCAGCCCGAGACGCCCCGTGCCCACCGCCCATGCGGTCGGCAGGGCCATCAGCAACCCGACAGCTGTCAGATGATCCGGCGCCAGACCGGTCCGCCGAAGGGCGCCGCCGACCGGCTTGACCGCCCGATCGACGCCTGCACGGAAACGTCCGTCGAACAAGGGACCCACTCCTGGCCGGCACGGTGCCAGCGCGTGTTTCACGATACCACTGCTGCCCACTACGCTCGCGAACGCCTGGGCCGGGGGGCCCTGCCGGCGGCCGCCTTTAGGCCGACGAAGCGACAGAGTGAGGTGGTCCGATTGAAGGGTTACCCTCCCGCCAAGATCCGCAACGTGGCCCTGGTCGGCCACGGCGGGGCCGGGAAAACTACCTTGACAGAGGCTCTGCTGCACGCTTCGGGCGCCATCGGCCGCGCCGGGCGGGTGGAGGACGCCAGCACCGTCACCGACTTCGAGCCCGAGGAGCACAAGCGCCGGCTGTCGGTCTCCGCGGCGCTGGCGCCGATCGAGTGGGAGGGCCACAAGATCAACCTGATCGACTGCCCCGGCTACGCCGACTTCTCGGCCGACGCCGTTGGCGCGCTCCACGTGGCCGACCTTGCGGTGTTCGTGGTCTCCGCCGTCGAAGGAGTCGAGGTCCAAACCGAGGTCCTCTGGCGAGTGGCCGAAGGGCTCGGGCTGCCGCGGATGGTTTTCGTCAACAAGCTGGACCGGGAGAGGGCAAGTTTCACCCGCACCCTCGAGCAACTCCAGGCGGTATTCGGAGCCGGCATCGCCCCCCTCGAGCTCCCCATCGGTGAGGAGGGCGCCTTCCGCGGCGTCGCCGATCTGCTCTCCGACACGGCGATCACCTACTCCGACGGCAAGCCCTCCACCGGGCCCATCCCCGACGAGATGGCCGACCAGGAGCACGCTGTCCACGAGTCCCTGGTGGAAGGCATAGTTGTGGCCGACGACGAGCTCATGGAGCGCTACCTCGAAGGCGACGTGCCGAGC
>JBPCRR010000314.1:0-5509 GCA_050996645.1 Acidimicrobiales bacterium
CCCTGGCGCACGTAGTGGATGTCTGCCATGTCGGCGATGGCGCGCATCTCAGCGAGAAGCTCGTGCTTGCCGTCGCGCTCGAGGTAGTACTCGAGCTCGAAGCTGCGGTCGAAGTGGTCTTCGAGGCTCCTCTTGCCGCGCCCGGTGATGATCAGGATGTCGGTGATGCCTGCCGCCACAGCCTCTTCGACCACGTACTGGATCGCCGGCTTGTCCACCAGCGCCAGCATCTCCTTGGGCTGGGCCTTGGTGGCGGGCAGAAACCTGGTGCCGAGCCCCGCCGCCGGGATCACCGCCTTTCTAACCGGGTCGGCCACCGTCCCGTTCTACCACCCTCGATCCCGAGCGCTCCGGCGGGCCGCGGTGTACACTTGGCACTCACAGTCTGCGAGTGCTAACGACAGGGCGCGGGAGGCCCGAAGCGCGATGCCTACCTACGAGTACGCCTGCAAGTCCTGCGGGGAGCACCTGGAGGTCGTGCAGTCCTTCAAGGACGACGCGTTGACGACCTGTCCGGCATGCGGCGGCGCCCTTCGCAAGGTCTTCGGCAACATCGGCATCGCCTTCAAGGGCAGCGGGTTCTACAAGAACGACAGCCGTTCATCGACCAAGCCGGCGGCGGCAAAGTCGGCAGGGGCGGCTTCGGAAGCCTCGAGCGGATCCTCGGACTCAGCAGCTTCCTCGGACTCCCCAGCTTCCTCTGACAGCAACGCCGGCAAGCCAGCGGAGGCGGCGAAGCCTTCCGAGGGCGCCAGCAAGCCGTCCACGACCGCCAAGCCCGCCGCCGCCGCGTCGTAACGCTCAGGCGCCGAGGCCGACGAAGACCACCATGAATCCGCCGAAGATCAGGCAGTAGATGGCGAATGGCGTCAGGGTGTTGGTCCTGAAGTAGCGCATCAGGAAACGCACGGTGACCAGCGAGGCCACAAACGTGACCGCCGCCCCCACCAGCACCTGGCCTCTCACCCCGCTGCCGTTGGCTCCGAAGAGGTCGCCGGCCTTGTAGATGCCTGCGGCGAAGATGATCGGGGTCGCCAGCAAGAACGCGAACTTCGCTGAGTCCTCGTGGTCTAGGCCCCGTAACAGGCCGGCTGTCATCACGATGCCGTCGCGGCTGATGCCCGCAATGAGCGCCAGCGACTGGAACAGGCCGATGATGCCCGCCTCGCGGTACTCCATGGTGTCGAGGCGCCGACCTCCGTCGGGCTCGAGCCCCTCCCGCGCCGCCAGCTCCCGCACTGCCGAGCGCCGGCGAAGCCGCTCACCGGCGAGGAGGATCAGGCCGTTGACCATCAAGAACACCGCCGCCGCAAGCGGTTTCGCGAGCAGCGTGCGCAGCCTGTGCTCGAAGGCCAAGCCGAGGATGCCGGCGGGGATCGACGCCAGCACTATCAACCACGCCAAGCGCTCCGAGGATGTCTCCACCTTGCGGGTCCGCAGGGTGTGGAAGAACGCGCCAATGATCCGGACCCAGTCGCGCCAGAAGAACAGGAGCAGCGCGAGCGCGTTGGCCACGTGCAGCCCGACGATGAAGGCGAGGTAGAAGGACTCGCTGGCGGACTCGCTCTTGACCAGATTGTTCCACCCGAAAAGCTTGGGGATGAGCACGGTGTGGCCCAGGCTGGAGATCGGGAACAGCTCGCTCACCCCCTGGAACAGACCGATCACCACGGCCTGGAAGAAGCTCAGATGATGGGCGATCGGCGGCGCGGCCGAGGCAAGCGGCAAGGAGGATCCCCTTCACGGACGGTGGCGGACACGTCATCTTGCCCGATGCCAGCGCGTGCCTGATGCCAGCGCCGCGGCCTAGCCGGGCTTGACCACCCCGATCGGGCAGGACACGCCAGTGCCACAGATGCCGCAGTAGCCGGCGGGGTTCTTGGCCAGGTACTGCTGGTGGTAGGCCTCGGCGTAGTAAAAGGGCCCAGCGATTGCGATCTCGGTCGTGATCGGGCCGAAGCGGGCAGCTGTCAGGGGTCGCTCGAACGCCGCCTTGGACGCCTCGGCGGCCGCCAACTGGGTGCTGTCGGTGGCGAAGATGGCGCTGCGGTACTGAGTGCCGACGTCGTTGCCCTGGCGCATCCCCTGGGTGGGGTCGTGGTTCTCCCAGAAGAGCTTCAGCAGGGCTTGGTAATCGGTCTTCGCGGGGTCCCAGACCACCAGCACCGACTCGGTGTGCCCCGTCCTGCCGGTGCAGGTTTCCTCGTAGGTCGGGTTCGCCGTGTATCCGCCGGAGTAACCCACCGCGGTGGTGTAGACCCCGTGGACCTCCCAGAACTTTCGCTCCGCCCCCCAGAAGCAGCCCATGGCGAAGATGGCCCGCCCGTATCCCTCGGGAAACGGTGGCTGCAAGGGGTGCCCGAGGACGAAGTGGGCCGCTGGAACCGGCATCGGTTGCTCCCGGCCCGGCAGGGCCTCGTGCGGATCGACCATCTCGGCCTTGTGGCGCGCGAACAGCATGCGGGTGCCACCCTACCCGGGGGTGCCGGGACCCGCGATCAGCGCGCCGTCATGCCGACGACCGGCTTGTTGAGGTGGAGGTTGCCCGCCGAGCCCTGGAACGGGGCGCCGGGGCCGAAGTTGAATATCCCACCGTCAGCGGCCACCAGGTAGTAGCCGGCGCCACCAGGCGCTGGGGCCATGCCGACCACGGAGGCGTTGAGATGCATGCTGCCCGTCGAGCCGTAGAACGGGGCGTTGAAGTTGAACACTCCACCGTCCGCGGCAACCAGCCAGTAGCCGCCGGTGGCCTGATCGACAGCCATGCCGACGACCGGCTTGTTGAGATGCATGCTGCCCGTCGAGCCCTGGAACGGGACTCCGGGGCCGAAGTTGAATATCCCACCGTCAGCGGCCACGAGGTAGTAGCCGGCGCCACCGGGCGCGGCGGCCATGCCGACCACGGGGGCGTTGAGATGCATGCTGCCCGTCGAGCCGTAGAAGGGGGCGTTGAAGTTGAAGACCCCCCCATCGGCGGCGGCCAACCAGTAGCCCACTGGTGGCGACACTCCGAGAGAGATGTCGGCCACGACGCCCGTGCCGCCCGTCACGGCGTTGCTGCCGACGGCGACGCAGCTCGAGGTGGTGGGGCACGCGAGGTCGCCCAAGTAGGTCGATCCGGTCACGGCGACCGCGGCGCCGGCCAAGCCGTCGTTGGAGATCGGGATGACCTCGCCCTGGTCGAAGTTGGGGGTGCGGGTGCCGACGGCGACGCAGCTTGTGGTTGCGGCGCTTGTGGGCGTGTGGCAGATGACCGGGTGGGGGCCCACCCCCTCACCCACCGCGACGGGAGAAGGCTGCGGCGTCCCAGGAACGCCGCTGGCTATGGCGGTGACCGATCCCGTGTTCGACCCGTTGGTCGCCCCGGTGGCCACGCACGAGCTGGGGCCGGTGCAGGCGACGCCATTGAAGAGGCTGATCGAGGTGACCGTGTGGACGGCTCCGGGAACGCCGCCAGTGACGGTGACGGCTGAGGCTTCAAACTGATTGGAACCGACGACGTTGAAGCCGGTGGCCTCACAGATGGTCAGGGTCGGGCAGGCCACGCGGGTCAGATAGTTGGTGCTCGCCACCGCGGCTGCGGGGCTCGGGACTCCGCTCGTGATGGGGACCACGACACCAGTGAAAGTGGAACCCGACAGGCTCTGGCCGACCGCGAGGCAGGAAGTGGCGCCAGGACAGGCCACCCCTGCGAGCACGCCGCTCGTGCCGGTTCCCGACACGGCCTCGGCGGTGCCGGCGGTGCCAGCCAGGATCGGCACCACGGTCCCACCGGAGGTCCCGGATCCCGTCGCGACGCAGGTGGCGGTCGACGGCTCGCAGGCGACCGCGTACAGGAGGGTCGTATTGGCAACCGTGTGGACCGCGCCGGGCACCCCGTTGGTGATCGGGACGACGACTCCGTTGAAATTCCCGCCCATGTTGGTGGCGCCGACGGCCACGCAGGCGGTGGCGGAGTAACAGGCCACGTCTCGCAGCCCCGTTGCTCCGGGTCCGCCCACGCCGGGGAGGGTGGAAGCCTGAGCCGGTATTCCGTTGGTGATGAGGTCAACCGCCCCGATGGCGTTTGGGTAGGTGCCGGAGCTGCCGACTCCGACGCAGACGGTCGCGGTCGGGCACGCGATGGCAACCATGTTGGTGCTCCCGGGCACAGGTTTCGCGGTGGCGCTCAGCGCCGCTGCCGCCCCACTGGCCGCCAGCGGGATGAGCACGGCGGCGACGAGCGCCAGCGCACCTCCCGCTCCCGCAATCCGGCGGTTCGAGCTCCAGAAGTAACGCATGTGTCCTCCCAAACTGCATCGGCTCTTGCCTCGAGCCCGAGGCTAGCCAGATCCAGACGGCCTTGTACTGCTGCCGGCGGAGCGGCGCCAGGGGGCCACCGCGAGCTAGATCGCCGCTCCGAAGTGCCCGAGGTCGATCGGCTCTCCCGGTATCCCGTCGGCGAGCACGGCCGGGAGCTGCTCGGCCAGCCACTCGGGGATGGTGCGCTCCCCGCCTGCCACCAGGTCGGCTAGGTCGCCGGCGGGACACCACCGCGAGCCCGAGAACGCCAGCGCCTCCAGGGCTTCCAGGGCCGCCGGCCGGTAGACGCCGCCGTCGCATCGGGCCAGGTGCACCCTCTCGTGTTGGTCGAAGCTGTACCCGCCGAAGCGGAACGAGACGTGCTGCACCCACACGCATGGGCCCATCTCCACTCCGCGGATCCCCGTCTCCTCGTACAGCTCGCGGGCAGCTGCGGCCTCGCTGTCCTCGCCGGTTTCCATCCCTCCACCCGGGATCTCCCACCACTGGCCCTTTGCGGCATCCGCGGGGTCGGCGGCCCGCAGGAGCAGGACCCGGTCCTGGCGGTCGAGCAGCACCACGCGCGCGGCGCGGCGCCGGAGTGTGAACAACCTCAGCCGAGCCCGCTCATGACCCGCTCATGGCCACGTCGGCGATGGCCAAGGTGAGCCCCGCCGCAGAGGACGGGAGGCGCTCGAGATCCGAGCCGATGGCGACCACGTTCTGCAGCATCCGTTGGATCGTCGAAGCGATCGTGATCTCCCTGACCGGCTCGACGAGCTCGCCGTTTCGGATGAGCATGCCCTCTGCGCCGACCGAAAAATCGCCGCTCACCGGGTTGACGCCGGAGTGGACCCCCGACACCGACTGCACGAGGAGGCCGCTGCCCACCTCGGTGAGGATCTCCTCGGGGCCCGACGAGCCGGGCACCAACGACAGGGCGCGGGCGCCGGTTCCAGGTGCGCTCTTGAAACCCGCCCGCACCGCCGAGGCGGTCGAAGCCGTGCCCGCGCGGCGGGCGGTGTAGGTGTTGTACATGAACTTGCGCAGCTTGCCGTGCTCGATGAGCACGTTCCGCCGGGTGGCGAGGCCCTCCGCGTCATAGGGGCTCGCCCCGTAGGCCTCGGGGTCGGTGGGGTCGTCCACCAGCGTGAGCGCCGGCACCGAGACCTCCTGGTCCATCCGGTCGGCGAAGAGCGAGCGGCCCTTGAGCACCGACTCCCCGTCC
>JBPCRR010000386.1:0-3779 GCA_050996645.1 Acidimicrobiales bacterium
TCGCCGACCAGCTCGCAGTGCCCGGCGTCGCTGACGGGATCGGCGAGGTCGGTGATCACCTGCCTCATGAACGGCCGCAGCCGGTCAGCTGACCGGGGGGTGAACGCGCGCGACACCAGGCGGCGCAGGCGGGCGTGCTCGTCGCCCTCCATGGCGAGGATCGAGCGCTGGCGGCGGTCGGCGAAGGCCTCGTCGTCGATGCCGGCGAGCTGGGGCAGCAAGGCCACACCGGAGTGCCATCGCTTGTCGCGCAGCACCGCCGTCACGTCCTCGTAGCGGGTGACCGCGTAGCCGAGGGGGGTTCGCGCCAGCCAGTGCTTCTCGGCGGCCGCCCGCAGTATCGCGATCGCCTCGGCCCGGTCCACGCCGAGCACCTCGACCTCTGGTATGTCGAGCTCCGCTGCAGGTGTTGGCATGCGAGCGAGCCTACGCGTCTCAGGCTGGAACGGCCGGTTCCATCTCGGCGTCGCGAGCGCGACGGTGACGGGCGACGATCGTGGCGGCGGCGTCCTCGTCTCTAACCGTCGTCGCGATCGCCATCCCGGCGAGCGCGATCAACGCGGCGGCCAGGAAGGCCACGTGGAAAGGCCGCAGGCTCACCGGCCCCGAGCTCGGGTGGTGGATAGATCCGACCGTCGTCGCCACGGTGGTCAACACAGCCACCCCGATCGCCCCGCCGAGCTGGCGTCCGGCGTTGTACAGAGCCGAGGCGCGCCCTGTCGACGCCGAGGAGATGGTGGCGAACGCAGCCGCCTGGGCGGGTACGAAGACCTGGGCCATCCCAAGTCCGAGAACCAGCATTAGCCCCCGGGGCACCCACAGGCTGGTGTGGGACCCGACGAGGCCGACCGATGCCAAAGCCGCCGCCACGACGGCCAGGCCTGCGGACATCAGCCGTCGGGGACCGAAGCTTGGGTAGAAGAAGCGACTGGCCAGCTGCGCTCCGGACATCACTCCCAGAGCTTCGGGGAAGGTGCTGAGGCCCGACTGCAGGGCGCTCAGCCCGAGCCCGTCCTGGTAGAACAGCGCGACCAGGTAGAGCCCGCCGAGGAATGCCGTCGCCGCCATGATCATGCTCCCCGTGGCGGAGCGGAACAGGTGGTCTCCGAGCAAGCGGAAGTCGATCATCGGGTCGCCCCTGCGGAGCTCGTGGGCGACGAAGAGGGCCAGCAGCCCGGCGCCGACGGCGATGGTGACGGGTATTTGGGGGACGGACCAGCCCTTGACCGGTGCTTCGGAGACCCCGTACATGAGCAGCCCGAGCCCAGCGCCGGCGAGCAGGAAGCCAGGGAGGTCGAAGCTTCCGGCCTCGCCCGGGAGGTGGTCGGCGAGGAACACCAGGCCGAACGCGAGGGCGATTACGCCTATCGGCAGGTTGACGAAGACAACCCACCGCCACGACAGGTCGGTCACCAGCAGGCCGCCGAGGACGGGTCCGAGCGCCGGCGCGAAGGTGGTCGGGATCAAGATGATGCTCGCAGCGCGCACCCGCTCGGCGGGTGGGAAGGTCCGAAAGAGCATGGCCATCCCGACGGGAGCCATCATCCCGCCGCCGATACCCTGCACGGCTCGGAACACGACCAGCTGTGACAGGCTCTGCGCAAGCCCGCACAGCGCAGAGGCGCCTGTGAACAGCACCACGGCGGTGAGCAGGACCTTGCGACCACCGAAGCGGTCGCCGAGCCACCCCGAGGCGGGGATGAACACCGCCAAGCTGACCAGGTAGGCGATCGCCACCGATTCCACCGACGCCTGCTGCACCCGCAGGTCGCGGCCGAGGGTTGGCAGCGCGACGTTGACGATCGTGATGTCCATGATGCTCATGAACAACGCCGCCACGTAGACCACGCTCACGGCGATCTTCTGATTTAGCTGGCGGCGCGGCATGTCACTCCAGGAAAGGGGCACTCCAGGGAAGGGGCACTCCAGGGAAGGGGCACTCCAGGTCGGGGCGTCAAAGGTTCGTCTGGCTAAGCGTATGCCCCCGGATGGCTAAGCGTCGCGGCTTTTCAGCGCTCGGGCAGCAGCGAGTACGACGGGAAGTTTCCGTAGAGCTGCTCCTCGGTACCTTCGGGGCCGTAGGTGACCGCCTGGACGAGGAGATCGCCCCCGACGAACGCTCCCTTCCAGGGCCCGCCGAGGCCGGCGAAGAATTCGTCACGGTCGCCGCGGCTGCGTGGTTTGTTGACGCCGACCCTGAAGGCCTGCACGTCCTCGGAGACCCGCTCGGCGAAGTCGAGGTCGTCGCTGGCGATGCTGGCGACCAGCGAGCCGTTGGAGGCGTTCATGGCCGCGAGCAGCTCGGCTTCGGTGTCGACGACGACGACAGAGTCGAGAGGGCCGAACGGCTCGGCGTGATGCAAAGACCACGACGCCGGAGGCTGGAGGACGCAGGCGGGGGCCACGTATGCCGAGGTGTCCTGGGCGTCGAGGAAGCTGCCGTCGCCGACCGAGCCGCGGTAGAGCGGGATCCCGCCGCCGCGCAGGGCCTCGTCGAACTGGCGCGTGAGCTCGGCGGACTTTGTGGCGTGGATGACGGGTCCGAAGTCGAGGTCGGGGAAAGGGTCGTCGGCGCTGGAGACGGCCAGCGGGTGTCCGAAGCGCACCGCCTTCAGCACTGGCAGGTAGGTGTCGAGGAAGGCCGGGAACAGCCTTCGCTGAACGACGTAGCGGGGGTAGGCGGTGCAGCGCTGCTTGGCGTACTCGAAGCCCTTGCGCAGGTGCTGGCCCAGCAGGTGCCATTGGGAGAAGTCCCAGATCCCCCAGGTGTTTAGGCCTTCCTGCTCGAGCATGTGGCGCCGCCCGGTGTCGGCGAGGGAGACCGCCGCGCGCCTGCCGTTGGCCCGGCCGCCGACGAACGCGAGAGCCCCGATGCCTTCGGAGCGGATGAGTGCCTCACCGAGCTGTCCGCCGACTCCCGAGAGAAGCGAGACGGGGAGGCCGGCGCGCCGCATTAGGGCGTGGGCCAGGGTGAGGCAGTGGAAACCTCCCTGGCTCGGCGTCTTGGCGACGACCGCGTTGCCGGCGAGGGCCTGCACCAGCTCCGAGTGGACCTGGACGCTCATCGGGTAGTTCCAGCTCGCGATGTTGGACACCGGGCCTGGCAGGGCGGCGCGCTCTTCGTCGGCACCGATGCGCAGCTGGCGCTCGATCTCGCCCACGTACCACCTGACCCCGTCGAGGCAGCGGTCCACGTCGGCGCAGGCCAGGCGCCACGGCTTGCCGATCTCCCAGACGAGGAGCAGCGCAAGCAGGTCTCGGTGCTCGGTCATGGCGTCGACGGCTGCGGTGACGCGCTCCTGGCGTTCGTGGAGGGGGACCTTGGCCCACTCGTCGTGTTCCGTGCAGGCGTGGGCGACGGTCGCCACCGCCTCGTCGTAGTCCACCCTCGGCGGGCCGGGGATCGGGGAGCCGTCAACGGGCGAGACGTGGTCGCCAGGGGTGCCCACCCGGCGCCACTCGCCGCGGATCAGGTTGCGCAGCCGGTCGGAGTCGAAGGCCTCTGGTGCCACCTTCACGCAGCGGGTGTAGGTCTCCCACCACGAGGTCCCCGGCTTCAACATGAGGCTCATCTGCTCGGTCTCCCGGTAACACCCGGGCGGGTTCCCGGCCCAGTCAGGTTAGTCGCCGGGTACCCGGGGGACCCGGCCGTCCGCGTTGACTCATCAGAAACCTCCGCGTAGATCGCTACGTTGCCTCAGCTAGGAACCTCCGCTTCGTTGGGGTCCCCCGCGACCGGCTCCCGGGCGGTTACGCCCAAGCCATGGAGCTATCGATGG
>JBPCRR010000055.1:0-8712 GCA_050996645.1 Acidimicrobiales bacterium
GGGTGTGGCTGCCCGGGGCGTGGCTGACAGCGGGGGATCGGACCACTGGGTGGTGCTCACCGGCTGCCGCAAGGGCGCCGTGCCCCGGGCTTTGACAGAGGCTGGGCCGGCCCGGGCAGGCGTGGAGCTGGGCCGGTTGCAGCGCGCCTTCGGGCGGGCCAACGTGGTAGTCGAGCTCTGGGACCACGGCGACCCGCTGGACTCGGCGCGCAACGACGCCCTGGTGTTGCTCGCTGACCGGGTGGGGGCGGAGGTGGTGGCCACCAACAACGTTCATTACCACCAGCCAGCTCGCCGGCGGCTGGCCACGGCGCTGGCGGCGGTGCGCGCCCGGCGCAGCCTCGACGACATCGACGGGTGGCTGCCAGCGGCGGCCGCGGCCCACCTGCGCAGCGGCGCCGAGCAGTCACGCCGGATGGCCCGTTACCCGGGCGTGGTGCAGCGCGCTGCGGAGCTCGGCCGGGCCTGCGCTTTCGACCTGCAGCTGGTGGCTCCGCGCCTACCCCCTTTCCCCACCCCTGAGGGACACAGCGAGGCGAGCTGGCTCCGGGAGCTGACCGAGCGCGGCGCCGCCCGCCGCTACGGGTCCCGATCAGCGCCGGCGCACCCCAGGGCCTACACCCAGATCGACCACGAGCTCGACATGATCGAGCAGCTGGGCTTCCCCGGCTACTTCCTCATCGTCACCGACATCGTGGAGTTCTGCCGGCGCAACGACATCTACTGCCAGGGCAGGGGATCGGCTGCCAACTCGGCGGTGTGCTACGCGCTCGGAATCACCAACGCGGACGCTGTGGGGTTGGGGCTGCTGTTCGAGAGGTTCCTCTCTCCCGAACGGGACGGTCCGCCGGACATAGACGTGGACATCGAAAGCGGCCGGCGGGAGGAAGCCATCCAGTACGTGTACCGCCGCTACGGGAGGGGGTGCGCCGCCCAGGTCGCCAACGTCGTCACCTACCGGCCGCGCTCCGCGGTCCGTGACATGGGCAAGGCGCTCGGGGCTGCCTCCGGGCAGCTCGACGCGTGGTCCAAGCAGGTGGACCACTGGGGCCCGCTCAGTGCTACCGCCGCGCAGAAGGACCACCAGATCCCGGCACCGGTGATTGCCCTCGCCGAGGAGGTGCAGCACTTCCCGCGCCACCTCGGGATCCACTCCGGCGGGATGGTGCTCTGCGACCGGCCGGTGGCCGAGGTTTGCCCCGTCGAGTGGGCGCGGATGGCGGATCGCAGCGTCTTGCAGTGGGACAAGGACGACTGCGCTGCGGCGGGGCTGGTCAAGTTCGACATGCTCGGCCTCGGGATGTTGACGGTGCTGCACGCGACCGTCGACCACATCCGCTCGTTCCATGGCGTCGAGGTCGACCTGGCGGGGCTGCCGCAAGAGCCCGAGGTCTACGAGATGCTGTGCCGAGCCGACTCGGTAGGCGTGTTCCAGGTGGAGAGCCGGGCGCAGATGGCCACGCTGCCGAGGCTGAAGCCGAGGACGTTTTACGACCTTGTAGTCGAGGTGGCCCTGATCCGCCCCGGCCCCATCCAAGGCGGCTCGGTGCATCCCTACATCCGCCGGCGCAATGGCGAGGAGCCGGTCACCTACCTGCATCCGTTGCTCGAGCGCAGCCTGGCCAAGACCTTGGGGGTGCCCCTGTTCCAGGAGCAGCTCATGCAGATGGCCATCGACGTGGCCGGCTTCAGCGCCTCCGACGCCGATCAGCTGCGCCAGGCCATGGGCTCCAAGCGCAGCGTCGAGCGCATGCAGCGGCTCCGGTCCCGGCTCTACGAGGGGATGGCTTCACGGGGGATCGAGGGCGAGGTGGCCGACCGGATATGGGAGAAGCTGGTGGCGTTCGCCACCTTCGGGTTCCCCGAGAGCCACTCGGTGAGCTTTGCCTACCTGGTCTATGCATCGGCATGGATGAAGCACCACTACCCGGCAGCGTTCTGCGCCGGACTGCTCGACGGCCAGCCCATGGGCTTTTGGTCCCCGCAGACCATCGTGGCCGACGCCCGCCGCCACGGGGTCGTGGTCCGGGGGGTGGACGTCAACGCCAGCGTCTCGGCGTCGTCACTCGAGCCGTGCGCTTCGAGCACAGGAGGGGCGGCGGTGCGGGTGGGGATCTCCTACGTCCGCCACATCGGCGACGAGCTGGCTGCCCGCATCGCCGGGGGGCGGCCGTATGCCGACATCGAGGACCTGGTGCGGCGAACGGGGGTGACCAGCCCGCAGGCGGAGGCCCTGGCCACCGCGGGGGCGCTCGACTGCTTCTCGGCCGGCGCTCTTACGTCGAGCCGGCGGGAGGCTCTGTGGGCCGCGGGGGCGCTGGCACAGGGCGGCTCGGCTCGCCTGGCCGGCCTGGTCACCGGTGCCGAGGCGCCGCCGTTGCCGGAGATGACGCCGGTGGAGGCCAACCGGGCCGACCTGTGGTCCATGGGGCTGTCGCCCGACAGCTACCCGACCGAGTTCGTCCGCGAGGAGCTGTCGGCGGCAGGGGTCGTCACCGCCGCAGGGCTGGTGTCGGCGCCAGTGGAGAAGAAGGTTCGCGTGGCAGGCATGGTGACCCATCGCCAGCGACCGGCGACGGCGGGGGGGACGACGTTCCTCAACCTCGAGGACGAAACGGGCCTCGTCAACGTGGTGGTCTCGGCGGGGGCCTGGGTGCGTTACCGGCGGGTGGTCGCCTCGGCGCCAGCGCTGATCATCGACGGGCGTCTCGAGCGGATCGAGGGGGTGATCAACGTGGTAGCCGAACGAATACGCCCACTCACGCTGTCCGCCAACTCCTTGAAGTCCCGGGACTTCCGCTGAGAGGCCACAGGGTGTGGCGACATAGGCTCGCCACACCGAGAGGAGGACGGGATTGCCCTACGCGAGCAACGGTGAGGTGCAGATCTACTACGAGACCTTTGGCAACCCGGCTGAACCGGCGCTGATGTTGGTCAACGGCTTGGGGAGCCAGTGCGTCAACTACCGCTCCGAGTGGTGCCAGATGTTCGCGTCCGAGGGCTTCAGAGTCATCCGCTTCGACAACCGCGACGTGGGCTTGTCGACGAAGTTCGACCACTTCGACCCAGACCCGATGGGGGTGGCAAGAGCGGTGGCGGCCGGCGAGGTCCCCCAGGTGCCCTACACACTGAGCGACATGGCCGCCGACGCCTTGGCCGTCCTCGACGCCGTCGGCATCGACAGGGCCCACGTGATGGGACTGTCGATGGGCGGCATGATCGTCCAGCAGCTCGCAATCGAGCATCCCGATAGGCTCCTCAGCATGACTTCGGTGATGTCGAGCACGGGGGACCGCGACGTCGGGCAGAGCACCCCCGAGGCCCTGTCGCTGCTGCTCAGCCCGGCTCCGAGGGACCGTGAGGGCGTCATCGCCCGTTACCTCGAGGGGATCCGCACCTACGGGAGCCCGGCGTGCTTCGACGAGGACCGCCTTCGAGCCATGGCCGCCGAGGCTTACGACCGAGGCTTCAACCCCGCCGGTCAGGCGCGCCAGATGACGGCGATCATGGCGTCGCCAAGCCGGACCGAAGCCCTCCGTGGGGTGCGGGTTCCTGCGCTGGTGCTGCACGGGGACCAGGACAAGCTGGTCGACATGAGCGGTGGACGCCGGACGGCGGAGGCCATTCCAGGGGCGCGATTCGAGGTCATGGAAGGCATGGGCCATGATTATCCGCCCCAGTACTGGGACCGTTGGGTGCAACTCGTGACCGACCATGCGCGGACCGCCGGCGCTCGCGCGCGACCGTCATCGGGCCGGTAGGGCGTCGGCCCAGGCCTGCAGGACCGGCCCCGCGGCGCGCAGCGCTCTCAACGCCTTCGGCCCGTTGCGCAGCACCGCCGTCGAGTACCAGTCCGCTTCGGGGGTGTCGGAGATGGCCCGGACGACCACCACCGGGACCTGCCAGTCATGCGCGAGCAGGAAAGCCGACTCCATGTCGACCGCAAGCGCACCCGAGCCGCCCAGGCGCGCCCGCGCCTTGCGGCCAGTGGTCAGCTTGGGGGTCGAGATGATCGGCCCCACGTGGACGGTGAGGCCGACCTGGCGCAGGCCGGACGCGACCGCGTCGGCACCTTCTGGGCGCAGCAAGCACACTCCGGATTCGTCTAGCACCGCGTCGGCCACCACGACGTCACCGGGGAGGACGCCTTCTGCCAGCCCACCGGCCACGCCGGCGATCGCGACTGCTGCGGGGGTGGGGTGCCTGGCGATCAGCCGGGTGAGGGTGCTGGCCGAACGTCGCGGCCCCATGCCGCTTCGATGCACGACCGCGTTGGGAGCGCCGGCGGCGACAGCCCGCGCCTCGAGCCGGAGCGGCGCAAGGATCCACAGAGCCGGCGCGGTCATCCCCCGACAGTACTGATCGGGTGCTGCGGGCCTGGGCGGCGAGGCTGGGGCGGCGAGGCTGCGGCCGCCGCGGCGGCCGGGGATGGCAAGCTGAGCCGGGTGCAGGCACCACCCCAGGATCCCGGCGAGAGACTCACCGGGCCGCTACGTCCCGTCGAGCTTGCCACCGCGGCCGTCTTGGGCGGCCTGTCGGCTCTGCTGATCATCTTCAGCTGGTTCGTGCCGCACACCTCAGCTGTCGGGGCGGCCTCGGCGATCCCCTTCGGTGTCATCGGGCACCGGTACCGGGCAAGGGCGGTGATCGCGGCTTGCGTTGGAGCGTCGGCGGTGGCGTTCTTGATGGCCGGCACCGGGCCGCTTTCGAGCGTCGTCATCGCTGCGCTGATCGGCGGGCTGGTGGGGATCGGCAGGCGCCGAAGGTGGGGACTCCTGCGGGTGCTGTGCCTCTTCGGCCTGATCGGCCCGGTGCTCGCTGGCATCTCCGACGCCTTGCTCGCCCTGTTCGCCCCGCTCCGGATCTTGACCTTGGCGCAGATCCGCAACAGCGTCCACGGCCTTTCGACGCTGTCGGGGCACCTGCCGGGGCTGGCAGGGCCATCCCGGGAGCTCGACCGGCTCGTGCGCCGCGCGTTGGACGACTGGCCGGTCACGGTGGCGGTCCTGGTGATCGTGGCGGTCCTCGCTGCGGCGGCCCTGGCGTGGGTGATGCTCGGCCAGGTGCTGCAGCGGCTCGCCTGGCTGCGCGCCGGCGACCGGCTGTCTTCGGTGCCCGTCGTGGAGGTCGGCCCGGTGGCGCCTCTGCCCGTGAGCCTCCACGACGTCACGTACCTCTACGCCGGTTCGTCCCGGCCGGCCTTGGCGGGGGTGTCAATCTCCGTGGAGCCCGGTGAGCTGGTCGCGGTGACCGGCGACAACGGGTCGGGTAAGTCCACCCTGACCCGCATCCTCGCTGGCCAACCGCCCACCCGCGGATTGGTTCGCCGCCCCGGCGCCGTGGGGTTGGGGCGCCCGGCCGGCACGGCGATGGTGTTCCAGCGCCCCGAGAGCCAGGTCCTCGGAGTACGCGTCCAAGACGACGTGGTTTGGGGGCTGCCTGGCGGACACCCGGTCGACGTCGGCGGCCTCCTGGAGCTGGTGGGCTTGTCGGGGATGGGGGCCAGGGAGACCGCGAGCCTCTCGGGCGGCGAGCTGCAGCGCCTGGCTGTCGCCGCTGCCCTGGCGCGCGAGCCGCGCCTGCTCCTCTCCGACGAGTCCACCGCCATGGTGGACGCCGAAGGGCGGGAGCAGCTCCGCCGCCTGTTCAGGCGCCTGCCTGAGGAGAGGGGCGTGACGGTCGTCCACGTGACCCACCGCGCGCATGAAGCGGTGGTGGCCGACAGGGTTGTCCACTTGAGGGGCGGCCGCCTCGCCGACCCGCCCCCCCTGCCCGATCGAGCAGGCGTGGAGGTGACTGGGTCACCGGTCGACGCCGCGGCGGGCGGGGAGCTGCTGCTCAGCGGGGTGAGCCACACCTGGGCGGAGGCCACCCCTTGGGCGAACACGGCGCTGACGGACGTCGACGTCTGCATCCCCGCGGGCTCGGGTGTCGCAGTGTCCGGTGGGAACGGCTCGGGCAAGTCCACGCTCGCATGGATCATGGCGGGACTGCTGCCTCCCACGCTCGGCGAGTGCCTCCTCGACGGCCACCCGGTGACCGAGCAGGTCGGCGCGGTGGGCCTGGCGTTCCAGCACGCACGCCTCCAGGTCCAGCGCCCCACCGTGGGCGCCGACGTGAGGGCGGCTGGCGGTGTCGGCCGGCCGGAGGCCGACGAAGCCCTCAGGCTCGTGGGCCTCGAACCAGCCGAGATGCAGGACCGCCACCCCGACGAGCTGAGCGGAGGCCAGTTGCGCCGGGTGGCGCTGGCCGGCCTGTTGGCAAGGAAGAGCCGGGTTCTGATACTCGACGAGCCCTTGGCCGGCCTCGACGGGCCAGGGGGCTCGGCCCTGCTCGCGCTGTTGAGGGACCTCCGGCGCGAGGCGGGCTTGACGCTGGTGGTGATCTCGCACGACCTCGAGGGCATGGAGATGGCGTGTGACCGGATGGTCCGCCTCGAAGCGGGGCGCGTGATCGCCGACGAGGCGCTGGTGGCGGTGCCGTGAGGGGGGAGCGGCGACGAGGTGCCTCATTCATACTGTTGCGCCAGATCAGCGGCGACAGCCCGGTCCACCGCCTTTGGGCCGGGACAAAGCTGCTCGCCGTCATGGTGCTCGGGACAACCCTGTCCTACTTCCCGTGGTGGCCGGCCGGCGCCCTGATGGCGGCGTTCCTCCTGGTCGTGGCGCGCCTCGCGCGCATACCGAGCGGCGCGCTGCCGCGGCTGCCGGGGTGGGTCTGGGCGCTCCTCGGTCTCGGAGCCGCACTGGCCCTCCTGGCCGGCGGGGCGCCCGTCGTGGTGGTCGCTGGCGCGCACGTCGGCCTCGGCAGCGTGGAGCAGTTGGCTCGCCTGACGGTGATCGGGGGTCTCATCTTCGTCGCTTCGCTGCTGGTCGGCTGGACGACCTCGCAGGCAGACATCGGGCCTGCGATCGCCCGCCTGGGCAGCCCGCTTCGCCGGCTTCGGGTACCGGTCGACGAGTGGGCGGTCGTGGTGGCGCTGTGCGTGAGGTGTCTCCCGCTCCTACTGGACGAGATGCGGACCTTGATGGCGGTGCGTCGATTGAGGCCACGCCCGAGCGCCGGAGCGGGCACACAGTCGAGGCGGCATCGGGCCCAGCGTTGGCTGGCCCAGCCCGTTGATCTACTGGTGGCTGCGCTGGCGGTCTCCATGCGACGGGCCGGGGAGATGGCCGAGGCGATCACGTCACGGGGGGGCACCGGCAGCATCACCGCGGGCACGGCCGCTCCGGGGCCCGCGGATGCCGTGGCGCTGGTGTTGGTGACAACCGTGTGTGTGGTCGCCGCGCTCCTGCCCAACGCCCGATGAGCCCCAACGCCCGATGAGCCCCAACGACCGATGAGCTTGGCCGACGTCGCATCCGCCGAGGTCCGCGGCGGCCTGCGTGGTAAAAATGTGCCCCCAATGCACTCGCCACCAGACCAGTGCTGACGGCCCCCCAGCCGCTGCCATCGCTCGACGCGGCCCCGATGGCAGATGCCGCAGGGGTCAGGTCTGCGTCGACCCGGCTCCCGCGACGTCGCGACGGGCTGTGGGTGCTCGCGCTCGCCGCCCTCGCGTGCGGCTTGCGGCTGCCCAACATCGCGCGTGGCTACGGGGTGGATGAAGGCATAAGCGTCGGCATCGCCTCACACCCTCTCCATCAGATCCCCGCCCTGCTGCGCCAGGACGGGTCCCCGCCGCTGTTCTACGCACTGCTGCACGTTTGGATCGCGCTGTTCGGGCGCTCCGAGGTGTCCACCCACACGCTGGTGTTGGGGATATCAGTCCTGGTGGTGCCGGCCTCGTGGTGGGCGGCACGCAGGGTCTTCGGCCCTGACGCCGGCCTCGCCGCGGCCGCCCTCGCTGCAACCAGTCCCTTCTTGGGTTGGTATTCCACGGAGACCCGCATGTACACCCTGGTCTGCCTGCTGTCGATCTTGGCGGTGACCCTCGCGGTTCTCGCCGAGCGTGACCGCCGGGGCGTGCACGCCGTGGGCGCCACGGCCGCTTTCGCCGCGTTGGTCTACTCCCACAACTGGGGCCTCTACCTCGCCGCCTGCACTGCCGCGGTGCTTGCGCTGCGCGGGTTCCGGCGGGGCGACCGCCAGCTGCTCAAGGGCGTCTTGGTGAGCTTCGCGGCTCTGGCGGCGCTGTACCTGCCCTGGGTGCCCAGCCTGTTGGCGCAGGTGCGCAGCACCGCTGCGCCGTGGGCCGTGAGCCCGAACCTCGGCGACTTCTTCGCCGACCCAGCGTCTGCAATGGGCGGGACACTCGGTGTGGTGATCGCCCCGCTGCTCGCCTACGGCGTGCTGACCACCCGTCGTCGCCAGAACCCTCCGGACCAGCAGGTTTCCTCGGACCGCGAGGCGATCGGCGCCCTGGCGGGCGCCGCCCTGGCGACCTTGGCGGTCGGATGGCTGATCGCACAGATGGAGCCTTCGTGGACCATTCGCTACCTAGCGGTCGTGATAGCGCCTCTCATCCTCGCGGTCGCCGGCGCTCTGTCCACGAGCCGGCCCGGTCGAAGAGTCGTGGTGGTCGCGTGCAGTCTCCTGGCGGGCTGGAGCGTCGTGGGAGCGCTGCTGCCCAACCCGAGCGCGCGCTACGCCAAGAGCAACGTGGCAGCGATAGCGCGCACGGCCGGCCCCAACCTCCAAGCGGGTGACCTGGTGGTGCTCCCCCAGACGGAGCAACTCGGCGCGCCTTCCTATTACCTTCCTCACGGCCTC
>JBPCRR010000110.1:0-4227 GCA_050996645.1 Acidimicrobiales bacterium
GCTCTCAGCGGAACGCAGCGTGTGCCGCAGATCGCCTGACCGCCACGCCCGGCGTCAGGCTCCGCGCTGGCCGCCCCGGCCTCCCCGCCCGTCGGGGGCCTGCCATAGGCTCTCTCGTTGTGGCTGAGCCAGTGCCCCCGGCCGACGAGGTCTTCCAGTCCCTGTACCGGCGTTATCGCCCGCAGCGCTTCGGCGAGCTACGCGGCCAGGCCCACGTCAGCGACACCCTGCGTAACGCGGTCAGGGACAGCCGGGTGGCCCACGCCTATCTGTTCAGCGGACCTCGAGGCACCGGCAAGACCTCCACGGCGCGCATCCTGGCGATGGCTCTCAACTGCGAGATCCCCGTCGACGGCGAGCCCGACGGGAGCTGCGCCTCGTGTGTGGAGATCAGGCGGGGTGCGTCCCTCGACGTCCAGGAGCTGGACGCAGCGTCCAACCGAGGCATCGACGACATGCGGGACCTGCTGGCCCGGGTCTCGCTGGCGACGCCGGGGCGGTGGAAGGTCTACATCATCGACGAGGTTCACCAACTCAGCTCCCCGGCGGCGACGGCGCTGCTGAAGACCCTCGAGGAGCAGCCGGCGCACGTGGTGTTCGTCCTGGCCACCACCGACCCCCAAAAGGTGCTGCCCACCATTCGTAGCCGAACCCAGCACTTCGAGTTCAGGCTGCTCAACCCGGAAGTCCTCGCCGAGTTGCTCAACGACGTCAACCGTCGCGCCGCGTTGGGCGTGCCTCCCGAGGCCATCGACCTGGTGGTACGCCGCGGCCACGGATCCGCGAGGGACGCGCTGTCGGTGCTCGACCAGGTGGCTGCGGCGGGCACCGTGGAGGACGAGGCCACGATCCTCGCTGAGGTGGTCGACGCGCTGGCCGACCGCGACGCCGGCCGGGCCCTTGTCGCTCTGGCCGAAGCGATGTCGGCCGGCAGGGACCCTCGGCGTTTGGCGGCGGACCTGTTGGCCCATCTGCGAAACGGCTTCCTCGCAACCCAGGCCCGGGCGCTGGTGCTGCTGCCCGACGCGGCCGTCGCGGAGGTCGACGCCCAAGCCCGACGGCTCGGAGCGGCCGCGGTCGTGCGGGCCATGGAGGTGATCGGCCAGGCAGCGATCGACATGCGCGACTCGGTCGACCCGCGGATCACCCTCGAGGTCGCCCTCGTGCGGCTGGCATCGCCGGCAGCCGACGACAGCCCGGCGGCGTTGCTGGCACGCATCGAGCGGCTGGAGAGATCAGCTGGCGAGACGGTCAAGCCGGGCGAAGCGCCTGCTGCGGGATCGCCCACGCTACCGAGGATGTCTTCGAACCGGCCGCCATCGGGAGGCCCGGGTCGGTCGGCCAGCGCGGTGGTCCCACCACCCCCGCCCCCACCGCCGGGGGTCGCGTCGGGGCCACCGGGGCGCCCGGCCCTCGGTGCCCACCGCCGGCCGCCCACCGCCGGGGCTCCTCGCCGCGCGGATCCTCCGCGTCCCTCAGAGGCGGCGGCCATCCCGGCGGCCGCTCCTCCAGCCGAGGGTGGGACCGCCGACCTGCCGACGCGCGACGAGTTGACGACGGCGTGGGGCGACTCGGTCCTGCCGGCGCTTCGCACCGGGGCCAAGGCGTACCTCTCCGCGGGGCGCTTCATCAACGTCGAAGGTGGAGCAGCGGTCTTCGCCCTCCCCGACGCCGGACTTTTGCAGCGAGCCGAGTCGGTCAAAGCCGAGACGGAGGCGGCCCTGGGGGCGCACTTCGGCCGGCCGGTGCACTTGCGCCTGGTCCAGGACAGCGCCCTCCCGCCGGCCAAGGGCGCGGGGGCGGCAGAGGCGGAGGAGGACCCCTCTGCATACGACCTCTCCGAGCTCGAAGACGCGGGCCCGGCGGTAACCTCGCCCGAACAGCGGCTCCTGGAGGCCTTTCCCGGGGCCGAGGAGGTGACGCCATGACGTTTCCAGAACCCGGACCATCACAGCCCGCGCCAGGCCAGGTCCCCGAGCTGGGAGCGCTGATGTCCCAGCTCGGTCAGATGCAGCAGAGCCTGCAGGAGGCGCAGCGGGCCGCGGCCGATGCGGTGGTCGAGGGAAGCGCCGGCGGGGGTGCTGTCAAGGTCCGCGCCACGGGCGGTCTCGACTTCGAAGCCGTCACAATTGACCCCGCCGTCGTGGACCCGTCCGACGTGGAGATGCTCCAGGACCTCGTCCTTGCTGCCATCCGCGACGCCGTGGAGCGCGCCCACGCCCTAGCGGCGGAAGCGATGGGGGGAGTCGGCTTGCCGGGCGGCCTCGAGGGGTTGTTCGGCTAACGAATGTACGCGGTCGCAGTCCAGGAGCTGATAGACGAGCTGGGTCGGCTCCCAGGCGTCGGACCGAAGTCCGCTCAGCGCATAGCGTTCCACCTCCTCAAGCTGCCAAGTGAGGATGCGCTGCGCCTAGCCCGTGTGATCCAGGTGGTCAAAGAACGAGTCTCGTGGTGCTCGCGCTGCTTCAACGTCGCCGAGGGCGAGCGCGCCGACGACGGCACCCGGGCGCCAACCCAGTGTGAAATCTGCCGCGATCCCCGCCGAGACCCGGCCACCGTCTGCGTGGTCGAAGAGCCGCGCGACATCGTGGCGGTGGAGAAGACCCGGGAGTACCGCGGTTTGTACCACGTCCTGCAAGGCGCCATCAGCCCGATCGACGGGGTCGGCCCCGAGCAGCTGCGGATCCGCGAGCTGTTGTCGAGGATCGACACCGAAGGCATCGACGAGGTCATCGTGTGCACGAACCCGAACATCGAAGGCGACGCCACCGCCATGTACCTGGCGTCGCTGCTGAAGGAGCTGCCGGTCAAGGTCACCCGCATCGCCAGCGGGCTCCCGGTGGGTGGAGATCTCGAGTACGCCGACGAGCTGACCCTCGGTCGGGCCATCGAGGGTCGTCGGGTGCTGGAGGGCTGAGCGCCCCAGGTCAGCGCTTGCGGGCGACGGTCATGCCGTCGCCGACGGTGAGGATCGCGGAGTCGACCCGATCGTCGCTCGCCACGAGATCGTTGAACTTCCTGATCACCTCCGTCGTCTCATCGCTCACCCCAGGGTCGGCGACTGAGCCGCCCCAAAGGACGTTGTCGACCAGGACCACACCGCCGGGGCGCAGTCGGTCGAGCACCAGCTCCCAGTACTCGGGGTACGCGGGCTTGTCGGCATCGATGAAAGCCAGGTCGAACGCAAGGTCGCCGGGAAGCGCCCGGAGCGTCTCGGCGGCGGGGCCAAGGCGTAGCTCGATGCGGTCGTCGTATCCCGCTTCGGCCCAGTACCGCCGGGCTATCGAGGTCCACTCCTCGTTGACGTCGCAGCAAAGCAAGCGACCGTTGGTCACCAACCCTCGGGCGATGCAGATCGCGGAGTATCCCGTGAAGGTCCCGATCTCGACCGCCTGTCGAGCCCCTGTCAGCTTGGTCAGCAGCGTGATGAGCGCCCCCTGTTCGGGCGAAATCTGCATCCCCGCCACATTGCCGAGCGTGGCGGTCTCGCCGATCAGACGCCTTTGGACGTCGTCGGGCCCCTCGCCGTGGGCGATGATGTAGTCGGACAGGGCATCGTTGAGAAAGAACGACTTTGGCGACATCTGATAGTCATAGCAGGCTCTTGCAGGCGCAAGGGTTCCGCCTCGTCGGCGTGCTGGCCACGGCGTTGGCGGTGCTGCTCTCGTCAGGTTGTGGGGCGACTTCGCGGGCGCCGGCGTCGTTGACCATCCCGAAGTCGAGTCCTTCTCCCGCCCCGACGACGACCGGGCAGAGCGTTGCGCCGGCGACGGCGCCTCCGACAACTTTCACAACCTCGCTCCCCACCCGCAAGGCCCCGTTCTCGGTGGTGTCCGCCACGCTGCGGCTGGTCGACGACAGTCGGCCGACCGTCTCCGGCGGGCGGCAGGTCGCGGCCTCGAGGACCCTGACGACGCTCGTGTGGCGCCCGGCGGTCGCTGGACGCTGGCCGCTGGTGGTCTTCGCACACGGCTTCCAGGTTGGCCCCACGCCGTACCTGGCGCTGCTGAGCTCGTGGGCGGCGGCGGGCTTCGTGGTCGCAGCCCCGGAGTTCCCGCTCACCGACGCCACAGTCGCCGGCGCCAACCTGGACGAGTCCGACATCGACAACCAGCCCGCCGACGTGCGCTTCGTGATCAGTCGGCTGGTCGGTTCCGGCAGCCCGCTACCGGGTGTGATCGACCCGAGCGAGGTAGCGCTCGCCGGTCACAGCGACGGGGCCGAGAC
>JBPCRR010000111.1:0-3734 GCA_050996645.1 Acidimicrobiales bacterium
TCTTCGCCACGTGCCCCCGGGGCGCAGGAGTCACCAGCTCGTTGAAGGGGAAAGCGTTTTCCCCACCGCTGAACACCAAACCGTCGTCGGTTGGAGGCTCCCAGCACGGCCTGTCGTAGAAAGTCGGTTTGAACTCGACCCCGCAGCCGACCAGCCACTCGAAGTGCTCCACGCTGCGCTCGCAGTACAGCGCGATCTTGGCCTCGTCAGGCCCCGGACCCGTCGCCGCCATCAGGTATCCGTACATCGCCTCGGCGCTGTCGTCGAACCCGCACGCGCGCTGCACCGCGGTCCCGCCACCGAGGTATACCTCGCCCCCCGCCATCGCGGCCGCGCCGCCCCCCTCCCCGCTCCGCTCGAGCACCAGCACCTCTGCGCCGGCGCTCGCGGCCGCTATCGCCGCCGAGGCCCCGCCACAGCCGAACCCGACCACCACCACGTCGGCCTCCTGGTCCCACGCGCCGACCTCGCTGGCTTGCCTCGGCGCGATCGGGCCCAGCTCGTCCACGCGCCGGTTGCTCAGGCCACCCGGGCGCCAGCGAACGCGCCCGAGCCCGACGGCGGTATGGCCCTGAGCGGCTGGTGGACCTCCGCCACCAGCGGACCGACCCGCGCAGCCACAGGCGTGAGCAGGTCGAGGTCGAAGCCGTACACGTTGGCGGCGGTCCCGGCCAGCATCTGGCGGCACTCCTCCTCTGGCACGTCGCTGAACGCAGCCTGGAGCGCCTCCCTGGTGTAGGGCGTGGTCCCCTCCTCGTGCGGGTAGTCGGTGCCCCACATGATCCTGTCCACACCCACCACCGAGCGCGCCTTGGCCTCGCGCCGCGACATGAAAGACGCCCCGACGTAGCACTGCCGCGCGAAGTACTCGCTCGGCGTCAGACGCAGCGACTCGATCACGTCTGAGGTGAAAAGGTGGCCCGTGCGGCTCCCCGACGTGGACTTCATCTGCCCCACGTACGCGTCGAGCATGGCGAGCTCGGGGATCACCCACGAAGCCCCCTGCTCGGTCCACACCGCGGTGAGCTGGGGATGGCGCTCCAAGACGCCGGCCAGGATCAGGTGCGTCAGGGTTCGCTTTGTCCAGTGGGTGAACTCGACCATCATCACTGCCGGCCCCGCCGGCGTGTCGGCCCCGACGTCGGGTCCTCCGGTGCCAGGGTGTTGGTGGAACGGCAGGCCTAGGTCGGCCAGCGTCGCCCACAGCGGTTCGTAGCGCGGATGGTGCCACGGCTCCACGGAGTGGTTGGGCGGGATCGCCGGCGCCAGGACCCCGCAGATCACGCCGGTGTCGGCGGCCCAGCGGATCTCCTCGAGGGCGAGGTCGATGTCGTGGGGGAACACCGGCACGAGCCCGCGCCGGCGCCCGGGCGCCTCCCGGCAGAAGTCGATGAGCCACCGGTTGTGGGCCTGGAGGCCAGCCCACCGGGGCTCGAAGTCCTCCCTGGTCCAAGGCAGCGTTGCGAAGCTGCCGATGGTGTTGAAGAACGGGGGAACCGTGTTGGGGAAGGTGACCTCGGCAACGACCCCGTCCGCCTCGAGCTCTGCCAGGCGGAAGTCGCTGTCCCAGTTGCGCTTCGCGGTGGAGGTGACGAGATCGTCATAGGGGCTCTCGTAGCTGTCGGCCCAGGCATCGAAGTCCTCATGCCACTTCGGGTCCAGGTAGTCCTTGTACTGGCGCAGGTCGGCGCCGGCGTGGGTGTCCGAGGAGATCACTACGTAGCGGTCGATGGTGTCCCAGGTGGCGCTCATGGCCGTTCCCCTCTTTTAGAAACCTGTTCTACTCTAGCGTGCCGGCGGCGGCCCTCCAGTGCCCGCCGTCCCGGCGAGTGGGACCGGCCCAGCCGGCGTCTGAGCCCCACCGCTACGGTGGCGCACACTGTGATCCTCGACCGGTTCCGCCTGGACGGCAAGGTGGCTGTGGTCACTGGCTCCAGCAAGGGCATAGGAGCCGCAACCGCCCTGGCCCTCGCGGAATGCGGCGCCGACGTCGTGGTCGCTGCGCGAAGCTCCGACGCACTGGAGGAGGTCGCGGCAGGCATCACGTCGCTCGGGCGCAGGGCTGTTCCGGTCACGGCCGACCTCAGCGACCTGGCCAACCTCGCTCTCCTGGTGGACGCTGCGGTCTCAGAGCTGGGCCGCCTCTACGTCGTGGTCAACAACGTGGGCGGGACCCTGCCGCGCGCGTTTCTCGACACCAGCCCCCGCTACCTCGAGGCGGCCCTCCACTTCAACGTGACGGTCGCGTTCGAGTTGACGCGCCTCGCTGTGCCGGCGCTCCTGGCCACCGGCGGTGGCTCGGTGGTCAACGTGGCATCGACCATGGGTCGCCTCGCCGACCGTGGCTTTGTGGCCTACGGCACGGCCAAGGCGGCGCTGATCCACCTCACCCGCTTGGCTGCCACCGACCTCGCGCCTTCGATCAGGGTCAACGTCGTGGCGCCGGGCTCAGTGGAAACCGAAGCTCTCGGCTCCGTGCTCACCGAGGAGATGAAAGCGACGATGATTTCGATGACCCCGCTGCACCGCCTCGGTGTCCCTGAGGATGTCGCGGCGGCGGTGGTATACCTGGTGTCGGATGCGGGGTCGTTCATGACCGGGAAGCTCCTCGAGGTCGACGGCGGCCTGCAGACCCCGAACCTCCCGCTCGGCCTCGCCGATCTGAGCGCTGATCCGGGTTAGGTCGCCGGCGGGTCCCACCAAGTCGCGCTCAGCTGGAGCCCCGGCGAGCGGGTCTCGGTCTCCTCGTACACCCGCTTGTAGCCCGTGGAGCGGATCTTCCACTGCCCGTCCACTTTGACCATCTCGTCGGTGTAATAGGCGGCGCCCCGTATCGTTACGCCTGCGGCCCGGGCGATCACGACGTCGTCGAGGGCCCAAGTGGCGGTGGCGGTGTCGGGGCCGGTCAGCTCGATCTCGGGGTGGTGCACCCTGTGGCTGCTGATGATCTCGGTGTCCGACAGCGAGCTGCGGAGGAAGGCCATGATCGCTTCGCGCCCGTCGAAGGAGAGCGCTCCGCCGGCGTAGGCGGCGGAGGCGTCCTCGGTGAGGGTCGACTCCAGCTGCTCCCAGTCCTTCAGGTCGACGCAGCGGATGTAGGTGTACTTGAGCCGCTTGATCGCCTCGAGCTCTACGAGGTCCTCCGGTGTCACGACGCTCAGATCATCACGTCGGTGGGGGCGAAGCCCATTGCGGTCATGGCATAGCTGTGCAGAGATCTCTCGAGGGAGTTGATGGTGTGATGGCGCCCAGCGTGGGCGTCACGCCACAGCCTCTGCATGACGTTGGCGCTCATGATCGCGCCGGCGCCGCTGCGGTCGAAGATGTCGTCGAGCGCCGCGACTGCGCGCTGGCTGCCGAGCACCTGGTCACGCCGGGCCCGGCTGCGCTGATCGACGCTGATCTCCACCCCGCGGCCGGCGGTTTCGTACATGTCCCCGATGTTGCGCAGCAGCTGCAGCCGGCAGGCGTCGATCTCACGCGCCGCGGTGCCGATGGCGGCCACTGTGTAGGGGTCGTCGGTGGCCTTGCCCCAGCTCTTCGACACCCTGCCCCTGGTGTGCTCGATGTTGGCCGCCAGCACCCCTTCGGCCATCCCGATGATCGCCCCGGTGATCGCGTTGGCGAACATGGCGCCGAAGGGAAGTAGGTAGAGGGGGTCGGTGTTGACGTCGAGGCCGGGGCTGCGCAAGGAAAACATCTTGATAAAGTCGGTAGCTCGATGTGAAGGGACG
>JBPCRR010000213.1:0-2811 GCA_050996645.1 Acidimicrobiales bacterium
ATCCCACCGACGGTAGCGGAGGGTCGCGGCGGCGCGCCGGCGGACAGGTTCCCCCCGGCGCGCCCCGAAGTGAGGCACCGTATAGCCATGAGCGACAGCGGCGTCCCCTCCCTTGCGCACACCATCCACACGCTTCGTGAACAGCTAGGCCATCTCGAGCGCCTGGCAGGTTCCGAGGTCCACGCCATCAGCTCAGCCGAGCACGCTGTGGGCCGCGCCGCAGAGGACGCGGTCGGGCGCGCCACCGACGCGGCAATCCGGCCCACCTGGCAGCTGGCCACCGCGGGCGAGCAGCGCCTGCCGGTGGCGCTCGTGATCCTGGTGGCGATCGGCCTTCAGCTCGCCCTGCCCTCTCACCTGAGCATCCATCCAATTTGGCTGCTGCCGGCGCTCGAAGGTGCGCTGTTGGTGGGGCTCACCGCGGCGAACCCCCGCCGGATCGACCGCACGTCCAGGGCGCTTCGCGGCGCCAGCATCTTCCTCATCGCCTTGACCTCGATAGCCAACGCCTTCTCCTCCGCCCAGCTCATCAACGGGCTCATCCACGGAACAGAAGGCAGCAACGCGGGAGCCTTGCTGGCGAACGGCGCCGCCATCTATTTGACGAACATCATCGTGTTCGGACTTTGGTACTGGGAGTGGGATCGTGGAGGCCCCGTCGCCCGTGCCCTCGCTCCACGCCGGTTTCCCGACTTCCTGTTCCCCCAGATGGCGAACCCCGACCTGGCGGCCCCCGAATGGAGGCCAAACTTCGTCGACTACCTCTACGTGTCTTTCACCAACGCCGCTGCCTTCAGCCCCACCGACACGATGCCGCTGTCGCGCTGGGCGAAGATGCTGATGCTGCTGCAGTCGGCGGTCGCCCTGGCGACCGTCGCCCTCGTGGTGGCGCGCGCGGTCAACATTCTCAAGTGAGCCCGCCCGATCAGGTGACGCCCGATCAAGTGACGATCGTGTCGAGGGTCCACTCGGGGTGGTCGCCGGCCACCCGCGCGAGCCAGTAGGGGCTCTCGAACAACGCCAACAGCGTGCCGTCCCGGCGCCCGAGCACCTCGACGCCTCCGAGGCCCCGCAGCTCGGCCGCTGTGGCCTCGTCGGTCCGCCGCACGGTGCGGGTGGCGTAGGCCGAAAGGTCGACCGGCGCGCCGAACTCCTGCGCCATACGGTGGGCGAAGACCTCGAACTGCATCTGGCCCACCGCCGCCAGCACCGGCGTCTTGTCGTCGCCGCGCCGGTGCAGGACCTGCACCACACCCTCGCGCTCGAGCTGCTCGAGGCCCTTGGCGAACTTTTTGTGGCGCGAGACGTCTTTCGGGTGGGCCGTCGCGACCAACTCGGGCGCGAAGGTCGCGATCTTCGGGTAACGCACCGGAGCCTCGAGGTAGAGGCTGTCGCCGATGGCGAGGTCGGCGGCGTTGACCAGCCCGACGATGTCGCCGGGCCACGCCTCGTCGACGGTGCTGCGCTCGGCACCCATGACCGATGACGCGTACTTGGTCGCAAAGGGCCGTCCGCTCGGTTCGTGGATCAAGACCTCACCTCGACTGAAGCGCCCCGAGCACACCCGGACAAAGGCCATGTGGTCGCGATGAGCGGGGTTCATGTTCGCCTGGATCTTGAAGACGGAGCCCGAGAACGGGGCCTCGAGGCGCCGGGGCACGCCGGCGGCGTCGAGCTGCGGACCGGGAGATGGACAAAGGTCGATCACGGCGTCCATAAGGTGGCGCACCCCGAAGTTGGTGAGCGCCGAGCCGACGAAGAGGGGGCTCGACTCCCCGCTCGAGAACTCCTTGGCCTCATAGCTGGCCCCCACTTCATCGAGCAGCGCGCACTCCTCGGCCGCCCGGGACCAAAGCGGGCCGTATGCCGCAGCCGCGGCTTGGGGCGTCATCGGCTCCTCGGTCGCAGCCAGCGCTCCGCGCTGAGAACGTCCAAACCGTATGAACTCCCCATCGCGCCTGTCGATCACCCCCCGGAAGTCACCCGCCTCTCCCACCGGCCAGGTCACCGGCGTGGCCCTGAGGCCGATCTGGTCCTCGATGTCATCCAGGAGCCCGAGCAGGTCGCGCCCGGGACGGTCCATCTTGTTGATGAACGTGAGCACCGGCAGGGCGCGGGAGCGGCACACCTCGAACAGCTTGAGGGTCTGGGACTCGATGCCCTTGGCCACGTCGAGGACCATGACCGCCGCGTCAGCGGCCGCCAGTACCCGGTAGGTGTCCTCGGAGAAGTCCCGGTGGCCAGGGGTGTCGAGCAGGTTGACCACGTTGTCGCGGTAGGCGAACTGCAGCACCGTCGAGGTGATCGATATCCCCCGCTGCTGCTCCAGCTCCATCCAGTCCGAGGTTGCCCGTCGCCGCCCGGCGCGCGCCTTGACCGCGCCTGCCTCCTGGAGCGCTCCGGCGTAGAGGAGGAACTTCTCCGTGAGGGTGGTCTTGCCGGCGTCGGGGTGGCTGATGATCGCGAACGTGCGCCGGCGCGCCGCCTCCGACGCGGCATCGGCGGCGGTGCCGCCGGCGCGCCCGGCGGCAGCCGGCGACGAGGTGGTGCTCACCCGCCAAGGGTACCGGCCGCCGGTCGGCGCCAGATCGGAGGGCGGTCGCCATCACCCGCGGTGGGCTTGGCTGGCGCGGGGTAGCTTCGACGGCCATGGCCGGTCCAGCCCAGACTGAGCCCCCCGAGGCCAGCGCTGGCTCGCCTTCGCCCTCAGCGCGCCTGGCGATCCTCGCCACGACCGACGGCGTCCCGTCTGGGGTCCCTTTCGGCGGGGCCAAGATCCTCAGCCGGTTGATGGCCCGCGATGGGCTCGGA
>JBPCRR010000190.1:0-3613 GCA_050996645.1 Acidimicrobiales bacterium
GCCCTGGACCAACCCGGGTGGGTGGCGTGGAGACGGTCGAGGTTGTCGAGCCAGTCGTTGGTGACGTCCACGGCGTCGGCGGGCAGCGGAACGCCGCTCCAGACCACCTGGCTGCCGCGGTCGCCGGCCGCGGCGAGCCGTTGTTGCATTGCGTATGGCCAGACCTGCTGGTGTATGTCGAGCGAAGGTACGACGTCGCCGGCGGGGATGGACTGGTCAATGATCGGCGTTTCGGCCAGCGCGCCGCGCCCAGTGATCTCGCCGGTGCTGTAGAGGTAGGCGGCGGCCGACGGAGCCAGGGTGTTGCGGGTGCCGACGATGTTGCCGTCGTGGTCCAAGCCGCCGAGAGCCCTGTTCAGGGTCACGAAGTCGTCGGCGCTGATGGCGCCAGAGCGCAGCGCCTCGAGCCCGTACTGGACGCCGGCGTTGGAGAGCGGCAGGAGGGCGTGCCCCGACGAGTCGCGCCCGAGGCCGTTGACGTCGTCGTCCTCGAGGTCGCACCGCACCCCGTGGGGGTTGGTCTTCGCGTCGTAGACCTGCGAGGAGGGGACTCCGGAGGGGCAGGACTTGGGGCTGAGATCGCCGCCGAAGAGGCTCTGCCAGTCCTGGCAGACCTGGGGGTTGAACTCACCGGTTATGGCGTTCTGCTTTGCCTGCGTCCAGCGGTTCGGGTTGGAGGCGAAGACCCTGTTCAAAAGCGTGCAGTCGGTCACCGTCATGGCGGTGGTGAGGATGTCGGGGAAAGAGAACAGCGGCGTGCCCGCGTCGATCAGCCCCGGGTAGTTGTTGGCGGCGAGGTACTGCTGGATGGCGCCGCCCGAAGCACCGGCGCCGATGGTGTGGGCGATGTCGCCGTAGGAATCGACGATGTGTTCCTTGACCATCATCAAGGTCTCGGCGGAGGTGAGCGGGTTGCACGAGACCCCGAAGGTGGTGAGGCTGGACTCGGCGACCATCCAGCCGTCGCGGAGATGGCCGGCCAGGTCCAAGGTGGGGCCGGCGAGGTTGGACCCGGAGATGTTGGTGATCTGTCCGAAGACGTCCGACGCCTGGTTGTTGCCCTGGTGGAAGCCGGTGCCGCAGGACTCGCCGAACTGGTACAGCAGGTTGCGACCCCATTCGGGGTCTGAAAACGGCTTGCCGGCTCCGCGCTCCGCCGGGTTGTCCAGCACCGCGATCCGGGTGATGGAGCGGTTGATCACCGCGGTCTCGATGCGGACGACGAAGGGGACCACGTGGCCGCCCACGCTGATCATCTGCGTCCCCGCCGGCGGCGCCTTGTACGGGTCGGCGAGAGCCACCCACTGGCCGAGGTAGTTGTGGGCGTACCAGGCAAGTGTGGTGGCGTGGTCGCAGTTGGGCCCGGTGGCGGCGCCGAGCCCGGACGCTGCGGTCTCACACACGAACGGAACCTGGTGCGGCCCCGAGATCACCGGCCCGTCGATCGAGTGGTCGAGGATGGTGAGCCGCACCGAGCGGCTGCCGTAGCGGCGGTCGGTCGCGGTGGCGGAGAAGCGGTTGGCGCCGGGTTGGAGCCCGGTGACCAGGCCCTCGCGGATGCCAGGGGCCCGACCAGGGAGCGACGCCACCGGTGCGAAGGCGGCCGAAAGGTCCGCGGCGCCGGCGGTGACGGCCCGATCAACTGTGACTGTCAGGCTGTCGTCTGGCTGCAGCCCCCGTACCTGAACCCGGGCCATCCTTCCGGTCACCAGGGCCGGGCGGGTCGACACGGTGGTCATCTCGATCTGGCCGGGCTTCAAAGCTGGCCCCTCGGCGTTGAAGGCGTCGCCGGCCGCGACCACCGGACCATCGCCGGCGTTGAGGCCGGCCTGGACAGGCCTGCCGATGGCGGCCATCGCCGGCTGCAGGCCGAGACAAGCCAAGGACAGCCCGACCAGGAGGGTTAGGACCTGGCGGCCGCTTCGGTGTCGTGTCATGGCTGCCTCGAGAGTTCATCGCAGGGCCCGCGATCTCCTTCCAGCGCGTCCGGGCCCGACACCCTCGATGCGATCTGCAGGTGCTTCGCCATCGTCACCAGCTACGACGGGGGTGGGCAATGACCAGAAATCCTTGACCTTGGGAGGGCTTTGCCTTACCCTCATGGGGGGAGAAGTCAGGCCCCGACCTGATCCGGCCCCGAAGAGGGCTTGCTATAGGTCGCCCCGTGGGCCTAGACTCGGTTCGCCGTGGTCGCCCGGTTCGCGTCTCAACTTTCTTCATCGCGGGTTCGCCGCGCCCTTCCGGCCAACTCATCCCCTCTCGCCCAGGAGTAGGCCCTTGCCGTCTCGTCCCGCCTCCCGGGAGCGCTTCTCTTTCGCCAACCTCGAGGAGGTCCTGCCGCTCCCGGACCTCATCTCCATCCAGAGGGACTCTTTCCTGTGGTTCCTCGAGCAGGGCCTCGCTGACACCTTTCGTGACATAAGCCCGATCGAGGACTTCTCGGGCTCGCTCAAGCTGATCCTTGAGTTCGACCCGACGGACCAGGACCTGCGTCCACCGCCGAAGTTCACGGTTGAGGAATGCAAGGAAAAGGACATGACCTACGCGGCGCCGATCTTCGTGCGCGCGCAGTTCCAAAACGCCAACACAGGCGAGATCAAGGAGCAGACGGTCTTCATGGGGGATTTCCCGATGATGACCGACAAGGGCACCTTCATCATCAATGGGACCGAGCGGGTGGTGGTCTCGCAGCTCGTGCGCAGCCCCGGTGTCATCTTCCAACCCGGACGCGATGCAAAGACCGTGGTCACAGGGACCATCCACCCCTACCGCGGCGAGTGGATCGAGTTCGACGTCGAGGCCAAGCCCGGAAAGGACATCACGACCGGTTCGCGGGTGGCCCGCAAGCGCCGCCTCAGCCTCTTCGTGCTCCTGCGGGCGCTCGGCTACACCGACGAGGGCTTCTTGGAGCGCTTCGTGCGCCACTTCGACTTCCTCGAAGGCCAGTGGGAAAAAGAGCGCGAGCTCGCACCCACGACCGAGGAAGCGTTGCTCGAGATATACAAGCGCGCCCGTCCCGGCGAGCCTCCCTCGGTGGAGTCCGCCCGAGCCTACTTCGAGAACGCCTTTTTCAACCCCAAGCGCTACGACCTGACGAGGGTGGGGCGTTACAAGCTCGACCGCAAGCTCGGCCCCGAGATCTCCAAGGCCGAGGAGCTGTACGGGATCGACCTCGAGCACCCCGAGGCAGGCCAGGGCGTGCTGGCGCGCTCGGAGATCCTGGCCGCCACGAGCTACCTGTTGCACCTAGCCCAGGGCGAGCCCGGCTACCGCCTCGACGACCAGGACCACTTCGCCAACCGGCGCATCCGCTCGGTCGGCGAGCTGATCCAGAACCAGGTGCGCGTCGGGCTCTCGCGAATGGAGCGGGTGGTGCGCGAGCGCATGACGACCCAGGACGTCGAAGCCATCACACCGCAGACCCTGATCAACATCCGCCCGGTGGTGGCGGCGATCAAGGAGTTCTTCGGCACGAGCCAGCTGAGCCAGTTCATGGACCAGACCAATCCGCTGGCGGGTTTGACCCACAAGCGGCGCTTCTCGGCCATGGGCCCTGGCGGTCTCTCACGGGAGCGGGCCGGCTTCGAGGTCAGAGACGTGCACACCTCCCACT
>JBPCRR010000233.1:0-8550 GCA_050996645.1 Acidimicrobiales bacterium
GCCGAGAGGAGGTCGGCGTCGAGCACCACCGGCAGGTCCATCCACACCACGTGGCTCTCGGTGACGTTGAAGTCGTGCACCATCGGGAGGCCGGCGAACTCGATCGGCTCGCTGCGGGTCAGGCGCCCCGACGCGTCAGCGACGTGGTAGTTGACCCACGTGCCTCCGTCCATGTTGTAGGAGCCGAAGAACAGCATCTCGCCGGTCTCAGGGTCGATCTTCGGGTGGGCGGCCATGGTGCCGCGCAGCGCCCCGCCGAAGTCGTAGCGGCCCACGGTCGCCAGCTCCCTCGTCACCGCCACGGGCAGGTGCGCTTCCTCCAATGCCAATATCCGCCCCGCATGAGCTACCACGTTGGTGTTGGAAGCCCCTGGGCCGAGGGGGGACTCCTCGGGAGCCTGGTCGGGCGAAGGGTCCTCGCCAAGGGCTTCGACGGCGCTGTCGGTCCGCACCCAGCGGTTGCGGTACGCGGCTGCGCGCCCGTCGCGGAGGTCTATTCCGTGGAGCATGCCGTCGCCGTTGAACCAGTGGTAGGTAGCAGGGTCGGCGTTGATGGGATTGGGCCCGATGCGCAGCAAGGTTCCGTCGAGACCGTCGGGGATCGTTCCGTTGACCGGCAGGTCGAAGGACGTGACCTCCTCGCTCACCGGGCTGTAGTTGCCTTCCAGGTACGGATTGGACGCCACGATCGCCTCCCAAACGTCGGCTACAGTCCACTCTGGACTATGTAGGCATCGTAGATGATCCAGAATGGACTGTCAATGGCCATCTCGAAACGCGGCGGGGAGAAGTTGTCCGGCGGGGACCACCTGGTGCTGGCGTTCCTGGCAGGGGGCCCGAAGTCCGCCTACGACATCAAGAAGGAGGTGGCCTCGTCTGTCAGCTTCTTCTGGGACGCCGCCCACAGCCAGATCTATCAGCAGGCGAGCCGGCTGTCGCGCGACGGCTACATCAAGGAGGCCGCTGCGAGAGGCCCGCGCAACCGGCGCGTGTTGACCCTCACGGGCAAGGGGCGTCAGGCGCTGCGGGAGTGGCTGGCCGAGCCGGCGCCGCTGTACCGCCTCTCCGACGAGTCGCTGATCAAGGTCTTCTTCGGTGCCCTGACCGGCCCGGGGGCAACGGTGGCGATGCTGCGCGACCAGCAGGCCAAGCACCAGGCGATGGCGGCTGAGTACGAGACGATCCGTGCGGCCCTCGAAGCCATGAGACCAGAGGGAGGCCCTCCCTACGAGCTGTTCACGGTGCGCCTCGGCCTCGAGGTGGAGAAGGCCTGGCTGCGCTGGCTCGACCAGACCGTCGCTGAGCTCGAGCGCGCCGGCTGAGGATCTCGAGCGCGCAGCACGGGCTGGAGCTGTGGCTCCACTATCCCGGGTCCGCCGGCGCCCCGGTCAGCACCCCAGCTGCCTCCAGGGCCTCGATGGCCTCGTCGTCGTAGCCCACCTCGCGCAGCACCTCGGCGGTGTGCTGGCCGATCAGGGGTGCGTGGCGGCGGACCGAGGACGCGTCCCGAACGCGCGGAGCGCCATGGCGCCCGTCGCCGACGAGCGACGCGAAGCGCACGGGGGCCGGGATCACCTTGTACCGGCCCACTACGGGGTGCTCAGCCTCGGGGAGCTCAGCGACGAGTTCGTCCAGGGAGACCACCTCGGTGGCGGGGATCCCCCGCTCCCGGCAGAACGCCATCCATTCAGCGCTCGTCCGGGTCGCGAGGATCGCGGCCACCTCCTGGTACAGGTAGCCCGAGTGCTCGATCCGCGCGCGACCCGTTGCTGATCGCGGGTCGCCGACCAGGTCGGCGCGCCCACCCTCTGTGAAGAGCGCCTCGTAGTGCTCCCGCGAGTAGGGCAAGACGTTGAGCCACCCGTCAGTGGTGGCTTGAGGCCGGCGGTTGGGCGTGAGGATCCGCGGGTAGCCGGCGGGGCCGAGTGGCGGCACCGGGATCGCCTGGGCGCCGTGCTCGACAAGCATGAACGCTGCGAAGGTCTCGGCCATGGGGACCTCGATGTGGTCGCCGTTGCCGGTGAGGGCACGCCTGTACATGGCGGCGATCACCGCGTAGGCGATGGTCAGCCCACAGACCTTGTCGGCCAGGATGGTCGGCGCCAACGCCGGGCGCCCGGTCTGGATGCGGGCAGCGTCCGCGAGGCCCCCCGCCGCCTGGATGATGTCGTCGTAGGCCGGCAAGTCGGCGTCGGGGCCGTCGGCGGGGTAACCCTGGGCCTGGCAGTACACCACTTCCGGTCGGACGGCGCGAACATCGTCATAGGTGAGCCCTGCGCGCTTCAGGGCTCCTGGGCGCAGGTTGGTCACCCACACGTCGCAGGTGGCCGCCACCCGCAGGACCACCTCCCGGCCGGCGCCGGCCTTGAGGTCGACTGCGATGTTGCGCTTGTTGCGAAGCAGGTTGAGCGAGACGCCCGACAGCTGACGATGTGGCCCGGCTCCCATCGCCCGGTTGGTGTCGCCTTTGGCGCTCTCCACCGTGATGACCTCTGCGCCGAGGTCGGCGAGTATCTGGGTGGCGTATGGGCCCATCACGACCGAGGTGAGGTCGAGCACCCTGGCCCCGTCGAGGGGGCCGGGCCCGCGATCTCGGCTGGCGGCAAGGTCGGGCTCGGCGGTCATTGCCCCCAATCCTGCCAGCGCAGGCTGCCGCACCACATCGCAGGCCACGCCCTCGACCGGGGCCACCCTGTATCGTCGCCGCGGTGGCCAACGTCGGAGGGCTCACCCTGCATCGGTTGCGGGTGACCCTGCTCGACGTCACCCCGCCGGTGTGGCGCGAGTTGTGGGTCCCGAGCGCCGTGGCGCTGTCGGTGCTGCACCGCGTCTTGCAGGTCGCGCTGGGCTGGGAGGACCGGCACCTGCACGAGTGGGACATAGACGGCGTGTCCTACGGGCCCCCCGATGAGGAGGACTGGGGCGACGAGCTCGATGACGAGTCCCGCGCTCTACTCGCCGACGTGGCCCCAGTCGACAGTGCGTTCCTCTACCTCTATGACTTCGGTGACGGGTGGGAGCACCTGGTCGAGGTGCAGGGCATCGAGCCCTACGACGCCACGGTCGTTCCGCTGGCTTGCGTGGCCGGCGAGCGGGCATGCCCCCCCGAGGACTGCGGGGGCCCGAGTGGTTACGAGCATCTCCTCGATGCGCTCGGCGACCCCGACGACCCCGAGCACGACGCGGTGGTGGAATGGGCCGGCGAGGGCTTCGACCCCGCGGAGTTCGACCGTCAGAGCGTCAACGCGCGCTTGGTGGCGCTCTGGCAGCCGTGAGTCCGCCCCGACGGGGCGCTACCGTCCTCCCGCATGCCCGAAGCGCCCGAAGAGCCTGAAGAGATCGTTCCCTTCACCCCCCGGGTCTCCGACGAGGACCTGGCCGACCTGTTGGCGCGGCTGCGTCGAACCCGTTGGCCCGAGCAGGCGACGGTCGACGACTGGTCGCAAGGGGTTCCGCTCGCCTACCTGCAGGACCTGTGCGGGTACTGGGCCGAGTCCTACGACTGGAGATCCAGGGAGGCCCGGATCAACTCCTTCCCCCAGTACCGCACCGAGATCGGAGGCCTGGGCATCCACTTCCTGCACGTGGCATCGCCGGTGAGGGGAGCGCTTCCACTCCTTCTCACCCACGGCTGGCCGGGCTCGATCGTGGAGTTCCTCGACGTGATCGGGCCCTTGACCGATCCCGCGGCGCACGGGGGTGACGCTTCGGACGCCTTCAGCGTGGTCTGCCCGTCGCTACCCGGATATGGGTGGAGTGACAAGCCGCGGGAGGCCGGTTGGGGCGTCGAGCGCATCGCCACTACCTGGGCGGAGTTGATGCAACGGCTGGGGTACGCGCACTACGGCGCACAGGGCGGCGACTGGGGCGCCTCGGTCACCACCGCGCTCGCCCAGGTCGACGCCGATCACGTCGCCGGGATCCATCTCAACATGGTCATCGCCGGCCCCGGCCCCGACGACGACGAGCCGACCGAGCAAGAGCGCTCGGCCCTCGAGGCCATGTCGCAGTACTTCGACCAGGAGGCTGGGTACTCCACCTTGCAGTCGACCCGTCCCCAGACCCTCGGCTACGCCCTGGTGGACTCGCCGGCGGGCCAGTGCGGATGGATCCTCGAGAAGTTCAAGGCCTGGTCCGACGCGGGTGACGACCCTGTGGGCGCGTTCGGCGCGGATCGAATCCTCGACAACGTCATGCTCTATTGGCTCCCGGGGACAGCTGCGTCGTCCGCGCGGCTCTACTGGGAGAGCTTCAAGCACCCGCCTCAGGGGGTGGTGGACGTGCCGATGGGCGCCTCCATCTTTCCCAAGGAGATCTTCCGGGCGTCCAGGCGCTGGGCGCAGCACCGCTTCACTGACATCCGCCATTGGGGCGAGCCAGCTCGCGGCGGTCACTTCGCCGCGTTCGAGGAGGGCGAGCTTTTCGTGAACGAGGTGAGAGCCTTTTTCCGCAACATCCGCTGACAGCGGCGTGGGCCGCTGCGTGCGAAGCCCGCTGCCAACGGCGCTGCGTGCGAAGCCCGCTGCTAACGGTATAGACAAAGGACGTGACGCTCACCTACGAAGAGGCGGTTGCCCAGGTCACCGCCCCCGGTCAGATATTCGAGACCACCGACATCGAGGTGGGCGGGGTCATCTACAAGGCGTTCAAGCACGCCCCGGCCTCGCTGCGGGACCTCTGGGGGATGTCACGGGCCCACGGGGACAAGACCTTCCTCGTCTACGAGGACGAGCGTTGGAGCTTCACCGACGTCATGCAACGCGTCGACGGCTTCGCTGCCGCGCTGGTCGACCGCTACGGCGTCGCGCCCGGCGACGGGGTCGCGATCGCCATGCGCAACTTTCCCGAGTGGGTGGTCGCCTTCGCTGCCATAACCTCGGTCGGCGCAATTTCGGTGTCGATGAACGCCTGGTGGACCGAGGACGAGATCGCGTTCGCCCTGAGCGACAGCGGCGCCTCGATCATGGTCGCTGACGGGGAGCGGGTGGCGCGCTCCGCCGGCGCCTGTGATCGCCTCGGCGTCAGGGTCGTGGTGGTGCGCTCCGAGGGGGAGCTCCCGCCCTTCGCCGAGACTTGGGAGGACGTGGTGGTCGTGGGAGCACCGCTGCCCGAGGTCACCGTGGGCCCAGATGACGACGCCACGATCCTCTACACCTCAGGCACCACCGGCCGGCCCAAGGGGGCGGTGTCGACGCACCGGGCGATACTCCAGGCGCTGATGGGTTTCGCGGCTAGGGCGATGGTGGACGCAGCCCGGAGGCCGGAGGGCCCCACCGAGCTGACCGCCGCTGCGGCCGAGGAGTCCTTCATCCTTGTCGTGCCCCTCTTCCACGTCACCGGGTGCGTGCCGGTGATGATGTCGTGCTTCGCGTTCGGGATGAAGCTCGTGATCATGCACCGATGGGACCCGGAGCGGGCGTTGGAGCTGATCGAGCGGGAGCGGGTGACGACCTTCGTCGGCGTCCCCACCCAGAGCTGGGACCTGGTGGAGTGCCCGACGTTCGCGAACTACGACACGTCAAGCCTGAAGGCGATCGGCGGCGGAGGCGCCCCGGCGCCGCCGGCGCTGGTCCGCAAGGTCGCGTCGAGCTTCGAGGGCGGCGAACCGGGGATCGGCTACGGGATGACCGAGACGAACGCGTACGGGCCGGGCAACACGGGCGATGACTACCTGACTCACCCCACGAGCACCGGGCGCGCCACGCCGATCCTCGAGATCGAGATCCGCGACCCGGCGGGGCGCCCGGTGCCGACTGGCGAGTCGGGGGAGATCTGGCTGAAGGGCCCGAGCCTGATCCGGGGATACTGGGGCCGCCCGGAGGAGACGGCGGCGACCATGGTCGACGGCTGGCTGCGAACCGGCGACGCGGGCCACCTCGACGAGGAGGGGTTCCTCTACATCGAGGACCGGCTGAAGGACATGATCCTTCGAGGTGGGGAAAACGTCTACTGCGCAGAGGTCGAAGCGGCCCTTTATGAGCACCCGGGGGTGAACGAGGCCGCGGTGCTCGGGGTCCCGCATCCGCGCTTGGGCGAGGAGGTGGCTGCGGTCGTCTCGCTCAAGCCGGGCCGGGAGGTGAGCGAGGGGGAGCTGCAGGCCCACGTCGCCGAGAGGCTGGCCGCGTTCAAGGTCCCTTCGCGGATCCGGCTGCTGGAGTAGACGCTTCCGCGCAACGCCGCGGGAAAGGTGCTCAAGACCGAGCTGCGCGAGACCTTCGTGGGCTGAGGGACGTTCTCGAGCTGAGCGGCGCTCAGGGGTCCCACTCGCCGCGTCGGCGGAGCACCTCGCGCAGCACCGTGGGGCGGTCGGTCATGATCCCGTCGACGCCCAGGTCGAGAAGGCGGTCCATCGGCCCTTCGGCGTCGATGGTCCACACGTGCACGGCAAGCCCGAGGCGGTGCGCCCCGGCGACGAAGCGGCGGTCCACGACGGTCAGCCTGCCGTAGCTCAACGGGACCTGTGTCACCCCGATGTCGCGCCATCGCATCCCCGAAGGGGCCGCAGCGGGCAACCACGAGCTGCCTCGGAGACGGGCGATGGTCCGCGGCCCCATGCCGGTGCAGAGGGAGGGACCCAGCGCCCGTTTGAGTCTGGCGATCCGCCGGTCGGAGAACGACGTCACGCACACCCGGTCGATCGCATTGGTGCGCTGGATGACCTCGGTGAGCGGGGCCACCACCTGTTCGTGCTTGGCGTCGATGTTCCAACGGATTTGCGGCCACGCGGCGAGCAGCTCGTCGAGGCGCGGGATCGTCTCGTTGCCCGCGACCCGTGCTTGGCTCACCTCCCGCCACTGGAGGTCGGCGACCGTGCCCCGGCGGTCGCTCACCCTGTCGATCCCCGGATCGTGGATCACCGCGACGACACCGTCGGCGGTTGCGTGCACATCGGTCTCGATGTAGCGGTACCCGAGCTCCACGGCGTGGGAGAACGACGCCCAAGTGTTCTCGGGGGCCTCCAGCGCCCCGCCGCGGTGGGCGATGGCGACGGGTGCGGGGCGGTCCAGGAACGGGTAGCGCGCCCCCTCGCCCGTGGGGCTTCCTCCGGCCACCGCGGGAGCGTAACGCTTGTCCGCGACCGTCGTGGCCGAGGCGCAACCAGCCGAGGTCTATTCTCCTGCTTCGTGGTCTGGCCCCGACCCATCCCCGTCATCGGCGACACCACAAGCAGCGCCGACCGGGCCTTCGACCCGCGGGGTTGGGCGATGCCGGCGGCCGACATCGAGGCGTTCTACCGGGTGGTCTCGGCCCGCCGCGACGTGAGGCGGTTCCGCCCCGATCCGGTGAGCCCCGAGATCCTCGAGCGGGTTCTTGGCGCGGCGCATGCGGCACCCTCGGTCGGCCACAGCCAACCATGGCGGTTCGTGCTGGTGCGCGACCCGGTCGCGCGTTGGGAGGCGGCGCTCGCGGCTGACCGCGAACGGCTCCGCCAGGCGGCGGCGATGGACGATCTCTCCGGGCGCCAGCTGCTCGACTTGGACCTCGAGGGCATCAGGGAAGCCCCCCTTGGGGTGGTGGTGTGCTGTGACCGAAGGACCCCCGCCGCCGGCGTGCTCGGCCGGGCCACCTTCGTCGACTCCGACATCTGGTCCTGCGTCTGCGCGATCGAAAACCTCTGGCTGGCCGCGCGAGCCGAGGGGCTCGGCGTCGGGTGGGTGACGCTGTTTCGGCCCGAAGAGCTCCGCCGCTTGGTGGACGCGCCTGAGGGCGTCTTGCCCCTCGGTTGGTTCTGCGTGGGCTGGCCCGACGAGAGGCCACCCGCCCCCGGGCTGGAGCGCCGGGGATGGTCCGAGCGCCTCCCGCTCGCAGACGTGGTGATCGAGGGCAGGTGGCCGTCAGCGGGACCACCCCCGCCGGTGTCGCACCTCCGGCGGGAGCCCCTTCTGCCGGCGCCCGCAGACGTCGTCGCGGCTCGCGACCGCGCCGACGTGGTCCTGGCAGCGCCGGGCTCGCTCGGGGTACTCGATCGCGCCGTGGACCGGTTGGTGGCCCTCGGGTTCGGCGGCGGTGCGGACGCCGGGGGGACTCTGGTCATCGCGGCTGCCGACCACCCGGTGGCCTCCCATGGCGTGTCGGCGTACCCGACCAGCGTCACCCGTAACGTGGCCGAGGCGTCCCTGGCCGGGGTCTCGATCGGCGCCGTTGCGGCGCGCTCGTCGGGCCTCGGCGTCGTGGTGGTGGATGCCGGGGTCGACGGCGGTCCCCTCGACAACGCAGCCGCGGTGTGTCAGGGGCTGAGCATTCGCCCGGTCGGGCCCCGCGGCGACCTGGTGGACAGCGACGCCATGACCAAGGAGGACACGCGCCGCTTGGTGGACGCGGGCGTGGAGCTCGGAAGGAGTCTCGGCGCCGCCGTGGGAGGTCGTCCGAAGGCCGTGATGCTGGGCGAGGTGGGGGTCGGCAACACCACCGTGGCAGCCGCCCTGACGGCTTGCTTGCTCGACGCGCAACCTAGCGAGGTCGTGGGTCTCGGCTCGGGTGCGGACTCCTCGATGGTGACCGCAAAGCGCTCGCTGGTCGCCGCCGCGGTCGCGCGTTTGCGTTCCGCCA